>CAJPKS010000072.1:0-8280 GCA_905371285.1 Haemophilus sp. HMSC068C11
ATCCAATCGATATGATTGACGGTATCAGCCTTGAAGATTTACTTGAAAAACGTACCGGCAACATGTTGCAACCGCAGTTGGCAGAGAAAATTGCCAAAGCGACCCGTAAAGAATTTGCTGAAGGTATTGCGGCTCACGGTACAGACGCATTACGTTTCACATTAGCGGCATTGGCTTCAAACGGTCGTGACATTAACTGGGATATGAAACGTTTAGAAGGCTACCGTAACTTCTGTAATAAATTGTGGAATGCAAGCCGTTTCGTATTAACGAATGAAAAATTAGACTTAAGCGAAGGTGAGATCGAGTTCTCATTGGCAGATCGTTGGATTCAATCAGAATTCAACCGCACAGTGGAAACTTTCCGTAACTCATTAAGCCAATATCGTTTTGACCTTTGTGCCAATGCGATTTATGAGTTTACTTGGAACCAATTCTGCGACTGGTATTTAGAATTAACTAAACCAGTATTTGCAAACGGTAATGCAGCACAAATCCGTGCGGCAAGCCAAACCTTGGTTCATGTGTTAGAAAAATTATTACGTTTAGCACACCCGCTCATTCCATTTATTACCGAAGAAATTTGGCAAAAAGTGAAAGGATTTGTGGGCATTACAGCTGACAGCATTATGTTACAACCTTTCCCACAAGTGGAAGAGAACGGCTTTGATCCAGAAGCAGAAGCTGAAATTGAGTGGTTAAAAGAAGTGATCGTTGCGGTACGTAACATCCGTGCAGAAAGCAACATCGCACCAAGTAAAGGCTTAGATCTGTTATTCCGTAATTTAAGTGCAGAAAATGCAAAAATTCTCGAAAAACAGACCGCTCTTTTAAAAGCCATGGCAAAATTAGACAACGTTCAAGTGTTAGCGGCAAACGAAACAGCACCACTTGCGGTAGCAAAACTCGTCGGTAATGCAGAATTGCTCGTACCAATGGCTGGCTTTATCAATAAAGAAGCAGAGCTTGCCCGTTTAACCAAAGAGATTGAAAAATATCAAAATGAAGTTAAACGTATTGAAAACAAACTCAGCAACGAAGCTTTCGTGGCTAAAGCGCCTGAAGCGGTGATTGCGAAAGAACGTGAAAAACAAGCGGAATACCAATCTGGATTAGAAAAAATCCAAGAGCAGTATAAAGCGATTGAAGCGTTGTAGTCTTTAAATAAAGAATGCGGTCAGATTTAAAATCTGGCCGCTTTTTTATTTTCTACAATATTGTTATAAGTCGAAAAATCTACTTTAGTTATTTAACACTTCAAGCAATGCTTGAACAGGGTGTTTTAAGATGGCTTTTTCATATCGCTTCACTTGGCTACGACAAGAATAGCCAGTTGCGAGACAATGATTTGGATCTTTACCTTGTAATTTCTTGCCCCAAGATACGTCGTAAATATCTTTCGACATGGTTTGATTTTGAACCTCATGACCAAATACACCCGCCATACCACAGCAGCCGACTTTCTCGACATTCAATGTTTGTCCAAATTGCGCAAAAATATACTGCCATTCTTTTGGGCTGTTTGGCATAAAGGTAGATTCAGTACAATGAGGGAATAAATGCCACTCAAAAGTGCAGTCAGATTTTGCAAGATTTTTCACCGCACTTTGTAATGCGTTACTTTCTAATTGATTGGTCAGCCATTCATGCGCTGTGAGTACATGGAAATCACCGCGAGAATCACCTAAGGCTTCTTTATATTCATCACGATAAGAAAGTACAATAGCTGGATCTATGCCGACCAAAGGCACATTTAATTTGGCGACACGATTTAAAAATTCCGCTTGTGTTTTAGCGGTTTTACTAAAGCGAGCTAAAAAACCTTTAATATGCATCGCTTTGCCATTTGGTTGAAAAGGCAGAAGGATTGGTGAGAATCCTAATTTTTGTGTGAGAGCGACAAAGTCTCGCACCACTTTAGCATCGTAATAAGAGGTATAAGGATCTTGTACGATAAAGAGCATATTGGCTTTTTCTGTTGCACTGAGACCTTCCAATTCTTCTAATTTTTTGCCTTGGTAGCCAATTTCCACTAATTGTTGTTGAAGGTTAGGCTCTGAAAGAAGAGGCAAGTCAGTCATACCCAGTGTTTTTTCAACCAAGCGTTGTGTGACTTTCAGCTTGGTAAAGTAATTGAATAATGCCGGTTGTTTTGCCATATACGGTGCAGCAACTTCTAAATTCGCTACAAGATGATCTTTGGCTGGACGCAAATAACGGCTGTGGTAGAAATGGAAGAATTTTGCACGGAAACTTGGTACGTCAATTTTAATCGGGCATTGGCTTGCACAGGCTTTACACGCCAAACAAGTATCCATTGCCGCTTTCACTTCATGTGAGAAGTCATATTCACCCCGCCATTTCTGCACGCTATTGCGGAAACGTTCCACAAGTGCGGTCAGTTTCACTTGTGTTTTATGAAAATCTAATTGATCAGGCGATACATTTTCATTCGCCATTAATCGCAACCATTCACGCACCATGGCGGCTCGTCCTTTTGGCGAGAATACGCGATTTTTACTCACTTTCATGGAAGGGCACATAATGCTGTGCTCATCAAAGTTAAAGCAAAGTCCGTTACCGTTACAATTCATCGCACCTTTGAATTCATCTCGCATTTGAATTGGAATTTGGCGATCATTGTCCGCACGCATCGGTGAGAGAATCGAATAGAGTTCCGCATCGCTATTAAGTGGTGTACAGATTTTGCCAGGGTTTAGACGATTGTTTGGATCAAATAAGAACTTCACATAACGCAACTCTTGCCAAAGTTCGGGAGTAAAGAATTTCTCGCCATAATGAGAACGTACGCCTTTTCCGTGTTCTCCCCATAACAAACCGCCGTATTTCACCGTGAGTTCTGCCACTTCATCTGAAATTTGTTTAAAGAGTTTGACTTGTTCTTTATCGCATAGGTCTAAAGCGGGGCGAACGTGCAATACGCCAGCGTCAACATGGCCAAACATCCCGTATTGCAGATTATGGCTATCTAATAAAGCTCTAAATTCTGCAATGTAATCCGCAAGATGTTCTGGTGGCACACAGGTATCTTCCACAAAAGGAATCGGTTTGGCTGCACCTTTCGCATTCCCCAATAGCCCCACCGCTTTTTTACGCATGGCGTAAATACGTTCAATAGAAGGCAGGTCAGAACAAAGTTGATAACCGATAATATGATCTTTGCCTTGTGCAATTTTTTCATCTAATTGCTGACAAAGTGCGGTCACTTGGCTGTCGATTTTGGCTTGATTGTTGCCCGCATATTCCACAATGTTTAAACCAAGAATTGGATTTTGTTCTTCTTCTGTTAAAAGCTCTTTCACTGAATGCCAAATGATATCTTGCTTAGCAAGGTTCAGCACTTTGGAATCGACGGTTTCAACGGAAAGGGCATTGGCTTTCACCATAAAAGGTGCGTTGCGAAGTGCTGCATCAAATGAGCTGTACTTCACATTAATTAAGGTGCGATATTTAGGAATCGGCAATAAATTGAGTTTAGCTTCGCAGATAAACGCAAGTGAACCTTCTGACCCTGTTAAAATTCGGGTGAGATTAAATTCACTTTCATCTTTATTAAAGACATTCTTAAGATCGTAACCGGTGAGAAAGCGATTGAGTTGGGGTAAATCTTGAATGATTGAGGCGCGCTTCTCTTTACAACGTTGGAAAATCGTTTGATGTAGCGTTTTTCCATTTTCTGCAAGTGGGTAGTTTTCTAAAACATCGTCGGATTTGACCGCACTTGTATCTAATATTTCACCATTCATCAAAACAGAACGTAATGCTAAAACGTGATCGGAGGTTTTACCATATTGTAATGAACCTTGACCGGAAGCATCGGTATTAATCATGCCACCGAGGGTCGCACGATTGCTAGTGGAGAGTTCTGGCGCAAAGAATAAACCATGAGATTTTAAAAATTGGTTTAATTGATCTTTTACTACGCCCGCCTGCACACGAACCCAATGTTCTTCTATATTAAGCTCTAAAATGCCCGTCATGTGGCGAGAGAGATCCACAATAATATTGTTATTAATAGATTGCCCATTTGTGCCCGTGCCACCACCGCGAGGTGTAAAGGTTAAGTGAAGGTATTTCTCTTTATTGGCTAATTTGGTAATGCGTACCACATCGGCAACAGATTTAGGGAATAAAATAGCCTGTGGAAGTTGTTGGTAGACGCTGTTATCCGTAGCGAGACTTAAACGGTCCGCATAATTTGAGGCAATATCACCTTCAAAATGCTGTTTTTGGAGTTCGCTAAGATAATCACTTACCACGTTATTAAGTTGTGGCACATTAGAAAGACGGGGCAACATAAAATCACTCACCTATATAATAGAGAAGAAAGTGAATTTGATGATATATGAAGCTCAAAAAAAAGTCGATTTCAACAAAAGATATTTTTTGTTAGAATAGAAATCGGGTTAAAAATTAACCCGATTTTTGTGAACGAATGTTCATTTTAGGGGTTGTTTGTCTATAAAATAACCAAAAAGGGCAAAAAAAGTTTGATCTTTGATGTTTTTATAGGATAATAACCATACTTTTGAACGTTCCTTTGGCTATGGCAAAGGAATTGAATTTGTCAAAAGGATAAGTTAGGGCAAATTCAAAACCCTAGTTAAGCAACGTTTAGAGTGTTTCTTTTTTATAAAGTTCACAATAAACAAGGAAACTTTTCTTATTAATAACGATGACTAAATAGAGGACATCAAAATGAAAAAAACTGCAATCGCATTAGTCGTTGCTGGTTTAGCAGCAGCTTCAGTAGCTCAAGCAGCTCCACAAGAAAATACTTTCTATGCAGGTGCTAAAGTTGGTCAAGCATCTTTTCATGATGGTATCAAAGACAACTTAGGTTCTTATCACCGTAACTCTGTTACTTACGGTGTGTTTGGTGGTTACCAAATCTTAAACCGTGATAACTTAGGTTTAGCGGTAGAATTAGGCTATGATGACTTTGGTCGTGTTAAAGGTCGTGATTTAGGTAAAACTGACTTCAAACACACTAACCACGGTGCTCACTTAAGCTTCAAAGGTAGCTACAATCTTGGTGGTTTAACTTCTGCTTTAGAAGGCTTAGATGTTTATGGTCGTGCAGGCGTAGCATTAGTTCGTTCAGACTACAAATTCTATGATGTAACAAACGGTGGTGCTCGTATCCACGATGCTGGTCGTCATAGTTTACGTACTTCTGGTATGTTCGCAGCAGGTGTTGAATATGCATTACCATCATTACCAGAGTTAGCATTACGTTTAGAATATCAATGGTTAACTCGCGTGGGTAAATTACGTACTGAAGATCGTCCAAATAGCTCAGTAGACTACAACCCATGGATCGGTTCTATCAACGCTGGTTTATCTTACCGTTTCGGTCAAGGTGCTGCTCCAGTTGTTGCACCTGAAGTTGTAAGCAAAACTTTCAACTTAAGCTCTGATGTAACTTTCGCGTTTGGTAAAGCTAACTTAAAACCACAAGCTAAAGCAACTTTAGACGGTATCTACGGTGAAATCGCTCAAGTTAATAACGCTAACGTAGCTGTTGCTGGTTATACTGACCGTATCGGTAAAGATGCACCAAACTTAAAATTATCACAACGTCGTGCAGACTCTGTAGCTAACTACTTAGTAGCTAAAGGTGTTCCAGCTCAAAGCATCTCTGCAGTTGGTCACGGTAAAGCTAACCCAGTTACAGGTTCTACTTGTGACGCGGTTAAAGGTCGTAAAGCGCTTATCGCTTGTTTAGCACCAGACCGTCGTGTTGAAATCGCAGTTAACGGTACTAAATAATTTTATTTAGTTATCCATTAACGGATTAACATTAGAAGACCTAAACTTCGGTTTAGGTCTTTTCTTATATAAATTAAACCTATAATTGAAGGAATTTTTGAATGAAAAAGTGGATTATCTTGATTATTATCGCCGTTGCTGCAGGTTTTGGCTTAATGTCTAGCTACAATGGCTTAGTAAAAGCAGAAACTGAAATTGATTCTGTTTGGGCAAATGTTGAATCATCTTATCAACGTCGTGCAGATTTAATTCCAAACTTAGTAAATACTGTAAAAGGTCAAGCAAACTTTGAACAACAAACATTAACCAATGTCATCGAAGCGCGTGCAAAAGCGACACAAACTAAAATTGATCCGTCTAATTTAACGGAAGAACAATTAAACGAATTCCAACAAAATCAAAATCAAGTGGGTTCAGCACTATCTCGCTTACTTGTTACGGTAGAACAATACCCACAATTAAAAGCTAATGAAGGCTTTATGAACTTACAAGCTCAACTTGAAGGTACTGAAAACCGTATCAATGTCGCTCGTAATAAATTTAATGAAGCAGCGCGTATTTATAATGAAAAAGTACGTCAATTCCCAACTAAATTAGCGGCAATGATTTTTGGTTTTAAAGCTAAACCTTACTTTAAATCAGCTGCAGGCGCTGAAAATGCACCAACTGTAAACTTTAACTAAGGTTTATCTATGCCATTCTTTTCCAGAATTCCGGTAGATAAAAAGCAAATCGAGGCGGCGATTAGTCGCCTCGAAAGCTTAAGTTCGGCTGAGTTACGTGTTTATATTGAACGCAAAGTACCAAAGGCTTCAGAACAATTGTCAGCAATGGAACGTGCTTTAGAAGTGTTTGATGAACTGGAAATGCATGAAACAGCGGCACAAAATGCCGTGTTGATTTATGTGGGATATAAAAATCATCTCTGTGCAATCGTAGGTGATAAAGGCATTCATCAATTTGTTGATGTGGCTTATTGGCAGTTACAATGTGATTTGATGATTGAGCAGTTTAAACAAAAAGCTTATACACAAGGCATTGTGGATGCGATTGATCGTATCAGTGATATTTTATCTCGCCATTTCCCTATTCAGCCTGATGATGTGAATGAATTATCGAATGAGGTAATTATTAATGGCTAAGCTTTTATCTTTTATGAAAAGTGCGGTTATTTTTAGCCTTGTTTTTTTTGCTCAAATGGTTGCTGCAGCAGAATTTCCGCCAGCTCCAAATCCTTTTCATTACATTAATGATTACACCAATACACTTTCTGCAGAGCATAAGCAAATTTTAGAAAATAAACTGATTGCTTATAGCAAAGAAACGAGTTCACAAATCGCTGTCGTTTTGGTTCCTACAACCGGTGAATATGAAATTGCTGATTATACCTTTGCTTTAGGTGATAAATGGGGCATTGGACGTAAAAATCTGAATAATGGTGTGTTGATGCTGATTGCGAAGGATGATCGCAAAGTCTTTATTGCAACAGGGCAAGGTTTAGAAGGTGTTTTGCCCGATGCTTTTTTATCGCAAGTCATCCGTTCGGCAATTTTGCCACAATTTAAACAAGGCCAATATGCGCAAGGTATTAATGACGGCTTAAACCAAATTATTGCTGCAAGTAAAGGCGAGTTTGATGCAGCACAAGTTGAAGAAGATGCGTTCGATAAGTACATTCCATTCTTAATGGTATTGGCGTTTATTGCTATTGTATTATTTGGTGAGTTCCAATATCACAAAGATGAAGTCTATATTAGCCCGAATCAACGTGACCAACTGAATAAAATCATTCGTCAAAGTACGATTTCTCGTCGCCGTGGTGGCGGTTCCGGTTTCGGAGGCGGATTTGGTGGAGGATTCGGCGGAGGCGGTTCTTCCGGTGGTAGCTTTGGTGGCGGTGGCTTTGGCGGCGGCGGAGCGGGTGGAAGTTGGTAAGACCAAGTATTTCACTCAGGTTCTATCTTATGCTAGAATAGCGCCCTATTCAGACTTATTTGAACAAGGAACATTATGGAAACGTTAGACAAAATCAAAAAACAAATCGCAGAAAACCCAATCTTAATTTACATGAAAGGTTCACCAAAATTACCTTCTTGTGGTTTCTCTGCGCGTGCATCTGAAGCATTAATGAATTGCAAAGTGCCTTTTGGCTATGTTGATATTCTTCAACACCCAGATATTCGTGCTGAATTGCCGGCTTATGCAAACTGGCCAACTTTCCCACAATTATGGGTAGAAGGTGAGTTAATTGGTGGTTGTGATATTATTTTAGAAATGTATCAAGCTGGCGAACTTCAAACTTTATTAAGCGAAGTAGCGGCTAAACATCAAGCTTAATTGACGATAGATTACCAAGATAAACCTGCTTTTTAGCAGGTTTTCTTTTGCTCAAAAAATGATAAACCAGATATAAAAGTGTGATCGGATTAACATTTTTAAATGAAATAATTTGTTGATAAAATTCCCTTACGTTAGACTACGTCGAAC
>CAJPKS010000073.1:0-8166 GCA_905371285.1 Haemophilus sp. HMSC068C11
AAATTTCGACCATATTTTTCATTATTACAATGAAAAACATTCATTTATCTAAATCGAGCCTTTTTCTTTCACTAATTTTTCAATTAATTTAACTTCTTTTGTTTTCTCGCCCGCACTAAGTTTACGGCATTGGCTGGTTTCTTTCGTATAAGTATTAAAATTTGTCATCCTTGTTGGACTTTTCATTTTAATCTTCATATCCAAATGATCACCACAACGATCGCAAGGTGAAACAAATTCCTTCTCATAGTCTTTAAACTCTGGAACTTGCTCTATGATTTTCTCAACTTGTGGTGAATGGGCGGTTTTAAATAGACGATCAGTAAAGTCATAACTCAATTTACCATCACTTGCCTGCCATTTGGCTTTGGCTTGCAATAAATAACGCATCCAGCCTTCTTTTGTATCAATCTGAGAGATCCCACGCATCAGCACAGTTTGATCCGCTCGATAGGTGATGTAATCAAAATGCTCAACTGGTAAAGGGGCTTTTGCCGCAGGCTTAACATGGCAAATCCAATCACCCACCAACGCTTTTTCCTGTTCAGTTTGCTGATGCGCTGTTGCACATCCTGATAGCAATACAGCGACAAGACTACCTAATACTAATTTTCTCATAGTAATACTCCTTTTATTAAGTTGATTTCCGCACTATCAAAAATAAAGTGCGGTTAAAATCACGCTTGTTTTTTATCAAGCTTAAAATAATTGTATTTATTTCGTCACAAACCACTGATTCAATAACTGAATATCTTTGTCATTCTCTGTGACTCGTCGGCAAGTCGCAAAATCCTTATCTAAAATAAGTTGATTGCCATTCTGTTTAAGTTCAATTGGCATATTCACGTGATCGCCAGATTTGCTATAAAACGTAGCTAATTGCTCTTTTTCTTGTTTTTGTAATTTCTTATCTTGCTTGATGGCTTTCGCCACATTGTTACTGTGCGCAGGCACCATCGCACGATTAACAAAATCAAAACTCAAGACATTATTTTGGCTCTGCCATTTCACCTTACCTTTTGTTAAATAACGAATAGTCGTCTCTTTATCCAATTCAATGTAGGAAATGCCTCGCAAGGCGCCTGTTCCATCTGGCTTTAAGACAAAGTGATCTAAGCGATCGTAAGTTTGTTTATCTTGTGTCGGGATAGTATGACAAATCCACTCGCCATCTAATGTTGCACTTTGTGAGACATTTGAAGCCCCCGAGCAACCTGTTAATAATGCAGCGACAAGGCTACCCAATATTAATTTTCTCATGAGATACTCCTTTTATTGACAGTAGGGATAACATTGATCACAACAAAATAGGGAAATTTTCGTTTAATCAGGAATATGTAAAAGGCGGCAGTTACATAAATCATCACTCTCAAATTCTGATATTTCACCTGCAACCTTATTTGGAATTGGAAATAAACGCACAGTTAATGGTTTATTTAAGCGAAATGCCATCGTTCCTGTGTCGCGCATAATAGCCGCTATACTTTCTGCCTTAACATTTCCCGCCACTGGAACCGTATCTAAACCGATACCACATACGGCGCTATAAGTCAGTAAAGCGCGAATATCAAAATATTGTTTTTGTGTCCCTTCGGCTAAACCTAAATCTTCTGTCACCGCCAACATCAATCCAGAAAACCCAACTAATGGCACACGTTGGATTGATTTAAACACTTTTGTCAGTAAAGCAGAAACCTCTACTGAACCAGCTGCACCAAAATAGGGCAATCCCATTAATTCATAAACTTTTGTCATGGATGAACAATTTTTCGATGGTGCCGCCGAACTATCAATGCCTGCAAATTCAAATTCACCTGATAATTTGACCGCACTTAACATCTCTAATACTTGATCTACATGATATTGCAGGGCTTGCGACATAGCCTGATAACAATCAGCATAAAATTGATTATGAGGCGATTTTGGTACAGATTTTAATACTTCGACTAATAAATCGGGTGTTTCTAAACCAATGACAAAACTGTTTGGTAAATGACTTAGATGATAACCGGCGGGGAAATAAGGAATAAATGGCTTGCAGTTAAAATTCACCGTAAAGTTAAAATTGCCTTCGCCACGTGGTGTGATATTTGCAATTCGTTGTACCGCATAAACAGATTGCTCAATAAGTTCATTATCTAACACGCCATTTTCATCTAATGGTACATTTACACAAGCATTACACAAGTCGCCATAAGCAGCGATTAACTCTGGCAATAAAGCAATCTCCTCTTTATTTCTCGCCGCGCCTATTGCAAATCGAAGACGAATTCCACTTTCATTAAATTTATTCAATAACTCCGTTAAATACTGCAAATCTGCTTTTGCTGTCTGCAAATTGGTTAAATCCAAATATTCACCAAAGGGATTGGTAATCACTCGAATCGATTGCAAGGTATAACCTGCTTTCTGCACAGCAGGTAATAACAAATCCACATCACGTTTCACCGAATAAAGGGCGTCTTCCCATTGCGTTTTATCTTTATGTAACGTCAGAAAAAAACTGATTGTGCGAAGACGACATAATTCTTTATTTTTATAATCCATATGATTCCTTAACATTAAATGCAGTTATTTTTGCTGCTCACGTTCAACAGCACGATAACCAATATCTCGACGATAAAACCGTCCCGTCCATTGAATTTGCTCAGCGAGTTTTAAGGCTTTTTGTTGAGCTTCAAATACGCTTTCGCCTAACGCAGTAACACAAAGCACGCGACCGCCGTTCGTGACTAACTTGCCTTCTTGTTCTGCAACACCCGCTAAGAAAACTTTCTCATTTTCGACCGCACTTTGAGGCAATCCGGTGATTTCATCGCCCTTGCGATAATCGCCTGGATAGCCTTCAGCCGCCAAAACAATCCCTAAGGAAGATTTTGGATTCCATTGGGATTTCACTTCGTTCAATTTACCATCGCAAGCTTTAAGACAAAATCCTACCAGATCTGATTCAAGACGTAGCATAATCGGCTGGGTTTCTGGATCGCCAAAACGACAGTTAAATTCAATCACTTTCGGCTGACCATTTGGCATGATCATTAATCCCGCATACAAGAAACCAGTGTAAACATTGCCTTCTGCCGCCATACCATTGACTGTTGGATAAATCACTTCTCGCATAATGCGATCATGAATTTCTGGTGTCACCACTGGCGCAGGCGAATACGCGCCCATACCACCAGTATTCAAACCTGTATCATTTTCGCCCACGCGTTTATGATCTTGACTAGTCGCCATAGGTTCGACGTTTTTACCATCTACCATGACGATAAAGCTGGCTTCTTCGCCATCTAAAAACTCTTCAATCACCACTCGGCTACCCGCTTCGCCAAAGGCATTACCTGAAAGCATATCACGCACAGCGTCTTCCGCTTCTTGCAATGTCATTGCAACAATTACGCCTTTACCCGCAGCTAAACCATCTGCTTTTACGACAATTGGTGCACCTTTTTCACGTAAGTACGCCAATGCAGGTTCTACTTCGGTGAAGTTCTGATATTCTGCCGTTGGAATTTTGTGACGAGCGAGGAAGTCTTTAGTGAATGCTTTTGAACCTTCCAATTGCGCAGCCGCTTGAGTTGGACCAAAAATCTTCAATCCAGCCTCGCGAAATGCATCCACCACGCCAATTACCAGCGGTGCCTCTGGTCCTACAATTGTCAATCCAATTTGGTTATCTTGAGCAAATTTCACTAATGCGGGAACATCAGTCGCAGAAATGTTTACGTTTTCTACTTTTTGCTCTAATGCTGTACCTGCGTTGCCTGGAGCGACAAAAACTTGATCTGCTAATGGAGATTGCGCAGCTTTCCAAGCCAAGGCGTGTTCACGACCGCCGTTACCGATGATGAGGATGTTCATGTTATAGTCCTTGCGTATGCCTAATTTAAAAAAGTGCGGCTATTTTTTCCTGTAATTCCCCCTCTTTTGTAAAGAGGGGGCTAGGGGGAGATTTAAACGATATTGAATTTAGTATGAGCTTGAGATCAATTCTGCCAAATCTCCCCTTCCCCTCTTTGCTAAAGAGGGGGATAGTTAGATAAATTAATGTCTAAAATGACGCATTCCAGTTAATACCATCACCATATTATGTTCATCCGCTGCATCGATGACTTCTTGATCGCGCATTGAACCACCTGGATGGATAACACATTGAATTCCCACTTTCGCCGCTGCATCAATACCGTCACGGAATGGGAAAAACGCATCAGATGCCATCACACAACCGGCTACGGTTAAACCTTCATCCTGTGCCTTAATCCCTGCAATCTTCGCAGAATATACGCGGCTCATTTGGCCTGCACCAATGCCGATAGTTTGATTGTCTTTGGCGTAAACAATGGCATTCGATTTCACAAATTTCGCCACTTTCCAGCAGAATAATAAGTCTTTTAATTCTTGTTCAGTTGGCTGACGTTTACTTACCACTTTTAAATCATCCACGCCAACCATGCCTAAATCCGCATCTTGTACTAATAAACCGCCGTTTACACGTTTGAAATCTAGACGTTCAGAACGTGATGTCCATTCACCACATTCAAGTAAACGAACATTTTTCTTACGTTTCACCACTTCTTGCGCTTCAGCTGATACTTTCGGCGCAATAATCACTTCAACAAATTGGCGCTCCACGATTTCAGTCGCTGTTTTTTCGTCTAATTCACGGTTGAACGCAATAATGCCGCCAAATGCAGAAGTTGGATCGGTTTGGTAAGCGCGGTTGTAGGCTTCTAAAATATCTTTACCTAAAGCCACACCGCATGGATTTGCGTGTTTAACGATCACACAAGCCGGCTCATCAAATTCTTTCACGCATTCAAGTGCTGCATCGGTGTCAGCAATATTATTGTAAGACAAGGCTTTACCTTGTAATTGATGAGCGGTGGCTACGCTTGCTTCTTTCACATTTAAATCAACATAGAAGGCTGCATTTTGATGGGAGTTTTCGCCGTAACGCATGGTTTGTTTGCGCACGAAGTTAAGGTTTAAAGTACGTGGGAATTGACCGCACTTCGCATTCGCGTCTTCTTCCTCTGCCACATGATACGGTTTCACCATTTGTCCAAAATAGTTGGCAATCATAGAATCATATTGAGCGGTATGTTCAAATGCTTTAATCGCAAGATCAAAACGAGTTTCAAGTGTTAGGCTGTTGTGGTGTTTATCCATTTCAGCAAGAATATTGTTAAAATCATGATTATTCACCACGATCGCCACATCTTTATGGTTTTTCGCTGCAGAACGCACCATGGTTGGTCCACCAATATCGATATTTTCTACTGCGTCTTCTAACGTACAATTTGGTTTAGCCACGGTAGCGGCAAATGGATATAAATTCACGACGACCATATCAATGCCTTCGATGCCATGTTGCTGCATGATAGCGTCATCTGTACCACGACGGCCAAGAATCCCGCCATGTACTTTTGGATGTAAGGTTTTCACACGACCGTCCATCATTTCAGGGAATCCCGTATAATCAGACACTTCTGTTACCGGTAAACCATGTTGTTCCAATAATTTTGCGGTACCGCCTGTGGAAAGTAGTTTTACACCACGCTGTACTAAGCCTTGAGCAAATTCTACGATACCAGTTTTATCAGAAACACTCAGTAAAGCCTGACGAATTGGACGATCTGTCATTACATTTTCCTTTCATTAAATGGTTAAAAATAAGCGGGGGGAATTATAGCGCAAACGTTTGCGTTTATATAGAAAAAATTTTTCTGGTAAGCTCACTTAAAAGTGCGGTGATTTATTTAATCTATTTTAAAAACAAAAAGGCCCGCGAAATGCGGGCAACAAATGAATGAGATAATTGATTAACGTTTGCGATTGTCTAGAGAAAATGCGCCAGCACCCGCAAACACAAAATAGAAGAACACGAGAGAGTAAAGTAAAGCAAGTTCACCACCGTTCGCGATTGGGAAAAATAAATTCCCTTTACCTGCAGCGTGCATAAAGAAATACGCATAAGCCATTTGACCTGAAAGGATAAATGCCGCAGGACGAACAAATAAACCCAAAATTAATAGGATTGAACCAACAATCTCGATTACTCCACCAACAATCATCAGTGGATCGCCCACTGCGCCGTTACCGCCCGTCATCGAAATTGGGAATTCCCAGAATTTCGCTGTGCCGTGTAAAATAAACATATACGCGGAGACGATACGTAATAAAGCTAAAACATACGGAGAGTATTTTTCTAAGTTTTTCATAAAGTTTTCCTAATAAAAATAAAAAGTGATTTGAGAACGGGGTGTATATTAATGATTAACTCGAAGCCAAACAATACCTCAAATCGAAAAGGACTTTTTACTATTAGGAAATAATTTTACGCTTTACTGATTTTCTCAATCCATTGTAAAAACTCAACGGGCGGCATGAATCCGTTAACACGACTCCCCTCAATTTCTTTTCCATCTCGGTTAAAGAACAAAATAGTCGGTAAACCTAACACTTTATATTTTGTCATTAAAGCACGGTTTTCTTCGGAGTTTTTTGTCATATCAACCTGAAGAAGCAGCATGTCGCCAAAGGCTTTTTGTACACTAGGATCGCTGAATGTCTCTTTTTCAAACTCTTTACAAGCGACACACCAATCTGCATAAAGATCGAGCATCACAAGCGGTTTATTATTTTCAGCAAGTGCTTGTTGCAATTCAGCTTCGCTTTTCACTTGTTTAAATTCAACATGAGAAACCGCCTTATTTTCGACCGCACTTGGTGCTGGGCTTTCACCCCAAACCCAAGTTTGAAGCGGTTTAACACTAATCATGGCTGCCACTAAAAAGAGAATTCGGAATACCCAACCGGTGCCATTTTTCGGCATTTGGAACGCAAACCAAATGAAAAATGCGGTACCCAGCATCGCCCATAATCTTGGTGTCCATTCATCCGGCAAAATACGAGAAATTAAGAATACTGGTAACGCGAGCATCACAAAGCCAAAGAGCTTTTTAACGGTTTCCATCCACATGCCTGATTTAGGCAGGATTTTATTCCCGAATAAAGTGATTAAAATCAGCGGTACGCCCATGCCCAACGCAAGCAAATAAAGCGTGATCGCGCCAGTGAATAAATCCCCACTCTGCGCCACATAAAGCAATGCGCCAGAAAGCGGTGCTGATGTGCAAGGTGAAGCCACAAGCCCCGCAATCATCCCCATTAAGAACACGCCACCAAAGGCTCCAGCTTTTTGCTGTTGGCTAAGTAAAGACAGTTTTGTTTGTAAGGAACTTGGGAGCTGTAAGGTAAATACACCGAACATCGACAACGCTAACAAGACAAAGATGATTGATAAGCCAATCATCACGTAAGGATGTTGCAACGCTACTTGGAATGGCAAACCAATTGCAGCCACAATCAAGCCTAGCAAGGTATAAGTCAGCGCCATCCCCTGCACATATACAAAACTTAATGCGAAAGCGCGCCACATATTAGGGCGTTGATTTTGACCAATCACTATCGCTGAAAGCAACGGCAGCATTGGCAACACACAAGGGGTAAAAGCCAAACCTAAGCCCAATAAGAAAAAGCCAAATACGGCATATTTGCTATTAAATAAGCTTTCCGCTAAACGATCTTGCTCTGCTTTAGGTTGTGCGGAAAGTGCGGTCGATTTTTCCGATGTTTTTTCAGTATTAGCAACCTGTGCGATAGGTAAATCGGCTACTTTGATTTCTTTCACTTCAGGCGGATAACAAAAGCCCGATGTACAACCTTGGTAAGCAATTTCAACCACATCTTCGGCTTTTAATGGCGGGTGGCTTGCTTTAAAAATAGCTTGCACGGGCTTTTTGAAAATCTTCATTAAGCCAAAATAAGGATCGTTATAATCTTCAGGTGAAATAGAAAATGTCGGTACATCAAATGATGAGGTTTCCTCATGGTTGAGCTTCACAGAAATTTTCTCTTGATAGAGATAATACCCTTCTGCTATCGACCAATTAACGATCACATTTTCTTGATTCTCGCTTTTTGCAGCTGAAAATTGAAAAGCGTCATCCACAGGTAAGAAAGCCGGTTTCTTATCAAAAAGACCGGCTTGAGTGGAAAGTGCGGTAAAAATAAAAAATAAAAAAAGAAGAATACGCTTCATCATAAAGTCCCAACTATTGTTCCTACTAAAATTCTAGCATAGATCAAAAGAATGTTAATAAT
>CAJPKS010000074.1:0-8065 GCA_905371285.1 Haemophilus sp. HMSC068C11
ATTTTTTGATAAAATCACGCTAATTTTTTTATAAATAAGTAACTAATTTTAAAATGACTACAAATTATTCTGCTCAAGAAATTACGGTCCTGAAAGATCTCGAACCGGTGCAAATTCGCCCCGGTATGTACACGGACACCACCCGTCCCAATCATCTTGCTCAAGAAGTTATCGATAACAGTGTGGATGAAGCCCTTGCGGGTTTTGCCACCAAAGTTGAAGTAATTTTACATGCTGATCAATCGCTTGAAGTTATTGATAATGGACGCGGGATGCCAGTGGACATTCATCCAACGGAAGGCGTTTCTGGTGTGGAAGTGATCTTAACTAAGCTTCATGCAGGCGGTAAATTCTCGAATAAAAACTATGAATTTGCTGGTGGTTTACACGGGGTGGGGATTTCTGTCGTCAATGCCCTTTCTGAACGCGTTGATATTCAAGTTAAACGTAACGGCGAAGTATATAAAATTGCCTTTGAAAATGGCGTAAAAGTAGAAGAATTAGAAGTCATCGGGACTTGTGGCAGACGTACGACCGGCACCACTGTTCACTTCAAACCAAACCCAAAATATTTCGATAGCAAGAATTTTTCTGTTAGTCGTTTACGCCACTTATTGCGTGCGAAAGCCGTGCTTTGTTCAGGCTTAGAGATTAAATTTGTCGATAAAGTGAATAACACCGAAGATGTGTGGTGTTATCAAGATGGTTTATCCGATTACTTAACCGAAGCAGTGAATGGTTTTGAAACCTTACCTGAAAAACCTTTTGTGGGTGAATTTAAAGGTTCCACCGAAGCGGTAAGCTGGGCATTATTATGGTTACCAGAAGGTGGTGAGCTTATTGCAGAAAGCTATGTAAACTTGATTCCAACGGTACAAGGCGGAACACACGTAAATGGTCTTCGCCAAGGCTTGCTCAATGCCATGACTGAATATTGTGAATTCCGCAATAAATTACCACGTGGGGTGAAATTAACTGCAGACGACATTTGGGATCGCTGTGCTTATATTCTTTCTCTGAAAATGCAAGATGCTCAATTTGCTGGCCAAACAAAAGAACGTTTATCTTCCCGTCAAAGTGCGGTCTTTGTTTCGGGTGTTTTAAAAGATGCCTTCAGTTTATGGTTGAATCAAAATGTACAAGATGCAGATCGCTTAGCTGAAATGGCGATCAGTTCTGCACAACGTCGTCTGAATGCAGCCAAAAAAGTCGTGCGTAAAAAATTAGTGAGTGGTCCTGCTCTACCGGGTAAATTAGCCGATTGTGCATCACAAAATTTAGAAAAAACCGAATTATTTTTAGTAGAGGGTGACTCTGCGGGCGGCTCGGCCAAACAGGCGCGAGATCGTGAATATCAAGCGATCCTACCTTTACGCGGAAAAATCTTAAATACTTGGGAAGTCGCCAGTGATCAAGTGCTTGGCTCAACGGAAATTCATGATATTGCTGTGGCGCTTGGTATCGATCCTGATAATGAAGACTTATCTCAACTTCGTTACGGGAAAGTCTGTATTTTAGCCGATGCGGACTCTGATGGTTTGCATATCGCCACCCTACTCTGTGCCCTCTTTTTACGTCACTTCCCTAAATTGGTTCAAGATGGACACGTTTATGTGGCAATGCCACCACTCTATCGTATCGACTTAGGTAAAGAAGTCTTTTATGCCCTCGATGAAAACGAAAAAGAAGCAATTTTAGAACGCTTAAAAGGTAAAAAAGGCACTTTAAACGTACAACGATTCAAAGGTTTAGGTGAAATGGATCCATCACAATTACGTGAAACCACCATGGATCCGAATACACGCCGTTTAGTTCAATTAACCTATGAGCTAGGCGAAGATCAAGGCGCGGAAACATTAGAATTAATGGATATGTTACTTGCCAAAAAACGAGCGGAAGATCGCAAAAATTGGTTACAAACCAATGGCGACCAAGTGGATTTAGCTGTTTAATTATTTGAGGTCAATCATGAACGAACAACGTCGAGATTTTTTTAAAAACAGTGCACTAGGCCTAGCAACAATTACATTAGGTGCTGGTTTAAGCCTTATTCCTTCTGCTCAAGCAGAAGAAAAAGCCTCAAATACAGCAACCACTGCAGTTGAGAATTTACCAGAGATTGAAGCTGAACTGACGCTTGCGCCAAATGTGCCAAAACCGATTGAGCGTAACTATCCAGCAAAAGTCGTGGTAAAACTGACTGCACTTGAGCAAATTATGGATTTAATGGATGGTGTGCAATTTAAATTTTGGACATTAAATGGTAGCGTGCCTGCGCCGTTTATTCGTGTGCGCGAAGGCGACATGGTGGAAGTGCAACTTTCCAACTCAGCGAGTTCAATGATGCCACACAGTATCGATTTCCATGCTGCTGCTGTGCCAATGGGTGGTGCTATCGCAAGTGAAACCCCACCAACGCACACATCAACCTTCCAATTTAGAGCATTGCGTTCGGGCATTTATTTGTACCACTGTGGCAGCCAACCTGTAGATATTCACCTTGCTAAAGGGATGTATGGTTTAGTTTTAGTTGAGCCAAAAGAAGGCTTGCCAAAAGTGGATCGCGAATTTTACATCATGCAAAGTGAATTCTATACCAAAGGTGAATTTGGCGATCCTGGCTTGCAACCATTCAGTATGCAAAAAGCCATTGATGAACGTCCTGAATACGTCCTCTTCAACGGCAAAGTCGGCGCAACAATGGATGGAAATGCCTTAAAAGCGAAAACCGGTGAAACCATTCGTCTATTTGTAGGAAATGCTGGACCAAATTTATGCTCTTCTTTCCACTTAATTGGTGCCGTATTTGATAATGTGTATGTGGAAGGCGGTACGCTTGTTAATCATAATGTTCAAACTACCCTGATTCCATCCGGCAGTGCCACCATGGTGGAAACACGAATTGATGTACCAGGCACTTATGTCTTCATGGATCACTCGATTTTCCGTGCTGTAAATAAAGGCACGATGGGACAAATAGTGGTCGAAGGCGAAAAAAATCCGAATATTTATTCCGGAAAACTAAAAGACGAAGCCTTTAAAGAAGCCAATCCACAAAAACCGCAACCTGTTCCTTACGAAATTGACAGTCATAAAGGAATGGATATGGGACATTCTCATCACGAACACTCTGATGCGAGTTCCGGTGCAACAAGAAAATAGATTAGAAGAATATGAGCAATATTAATTACGAAGGCATCGAGCAGATGCCACTTCGCACCTTTACAGAAAAGGCTTATCTTAATTATTCAATGTACGTCATCATGGATCGTGCATTGCCTTTTATTGGTGATGGCTTAAAGCCTGTCCAACGTCGTATTGTTTATGCGATGTCTGAACTGGGTTTAAATGCTGCAGCGAAATTTAAAAAATCTGCGCGTACCGTCGGTGATGTATTAGGTAAATTCCATCCACATGGTGACTCCGCTTGTTATGAAGCCATGGTATTAATGGCTCAGCCCTTTTCTTACCGTTATCCTTTGGTGGATGGCCAAGGAAACTGGGGAGCGCCAGATGATCCTAAATCATTCGCGGCAATGCGTTATACAGAATCTCGTCTGTCCAAAATTTCTGAGATTCTATTAACTGAATTAGGTCAAGGCACTGTTGATTTCCAACCGAACTTTGATGGTACCTTAGAAGAACCTCAATATTTGCCTGCACGTTTGCCTCATATTCTGTTGAACGGCACTACTGGGATTGCCGTCGGGATGGCAACCGATATTCCACCACACAATATTAATGAAGTGGCTGATGCGACGGTCCTGCTATTAGATAATCCAAAAGCAGGATTAGATGATGTACTCAATATCATTCAAGGCCCAGATTTCCCAACTGAAGCGGAAATTATTTCGCCAAAAGATGATATTCGCAAAATGTACGAAACCGGTCGTGGCTCCATCAAGATGCGTGCAACATGGCATAAAGAAGACGGTGAAATCATCATCAGCGCACTTCCTCATCAATCTTCACCCTCTAAAATCATTGCACAAATTGCTGAGCAAATGACGGCGAAAAAATTGCCTATGGTAGAAGATATTCGTGATGAGGCGGATTATGAAAATCCTGTGCGTATTGTACTTGTACCTCGTTCAAATCGCGTTGACACGGATGCCTTGATGGCGCATTTATTTGCGACGACGGATCTCGAAAAAAGCTATCGTGTGAATATGAATATGATCGGACTTGATCATAAACCAGCTGTGAAAGGTCTACTTCAAGTTCTTACCGAATGGCTGACATTCCGTCGTACAACAGTAACGCGTCGTTTACAACATCGTTTAGATAAAGTACTCGCTCGTTTACACATTTTAGACGGTTTGATGATTGCTTTCCTCAATATTGATGAAGTGATTGAAATTATTCGTACTGAAGATGAACCTAAACAAGTTTTAATGGCTCGCTTTAACTTAAGTGATGAACAAGCAGAAGCCATTTTAAACTTACGTTTGCGCCATTTAGCCAAATTAGAAGAACATCAATTACAAGCTGAAAAAGATAAACTCGAAGAAGAGCGGTCAAATTTAGAGTTAATTTTAGGATCTGAGCGTCGCTTAAATACCTTGATCAAAAAAGAAATTCAAGAAGATGCGAAAAAATACGCCAGCCCTAGAATGTCTCAATTAGTTGAGCGTGAAGAAGCGAAAGC
The DNA here is from genome assembly GCA_905371285.1 of Haemophilus sp. HMSC068C11. Lineage (GTDB taxonomy): Bacteria > Pseudomonadota > Gammaproteobacteria > Enterobacterales > Pasteurellaceae > Haemophilus_D. The sequence goes on from CAJPKS010000074.1 coordinate 4,649, forward strand.
CATTTCTGAAAGTGAAATGACTCCAGCAGAACCTGTTACCGTCATCTTATCTGAAATGGGCTGGGTACGCTGTGCAAAAGGTCATGACATTGATCCGATAGGATTAAGCTATAAAGCAGGTGATAAATATCTCGCGCACGCTTGCGGTAAAAGCAATCAACCGGTGATTTTTATTGATAGTACTGGTCGTAGCTATGCTTTAGATCCATTAAGCTTACCTTCTGCGCGTTCACAAGGTGAACCGCTCACCGGTAAACTCACATTACCGGCTGGTGCAACCATTGAACAGGTTATTATGGAACCTGAAAAACAAGAATTATTGATGGCATCAGATGCAGGATACGGTTTTATTTGCAAATTTGAAGATTTAATTGCACGTAATAAAGCTGGAAAAGCCTTGATTTCTTTGCCAGAAAATGCGAAAGTCTTGAAACCTGAGACACTTTCCGAGTCGGCCTCACTTCTTGTGTCCCTCACTTCAGCGGGTCGAATGCTGATTTTTCCGGTACGGGATTTACCGGCATTATCAAAAGGGAAAGGCAACAAAATCATCAGTATTCCAGCAGCGAATGCAAAAGCGCGGTCAGAATTATTGGTGAAATTGTTCTTAATTTCAGAGCAAGCCAGCCTTGAGTTCCATTCCGGTACACGAAAAATCACATTAAAACCGGAAGATCTGCAAAAATTCCGTGCGGAACGCGGCAGAAAAGGCTCCCAATTACCACGTGGATTACATAGTAATGTTGACATTGTGGTGGTTGAACCTGAACACAACTCATAAGAATTCTCGAAACCAAACTAAATAGGAGGATATTTCGTGAATATTGTTTTTGATACCTATCAAACACTTGCTTTAGCAAGTTTTGTATTATTACTCGGTTTTTTTCTAGTAAAACGCATTCGAGTTTTACAAACATTTAATATCCCTGAGCCTGTTGTTGGCGGCTTTATTGTGGCTATTGCATTAACGGTTTTATACAAAGTAAATGGCACTTCATTCACTTTTGAGAAAAGCTTACAAACATCGATGATGTTAGTCTTCTTCTCCTCTATCGGTTTAAGTGCAAACTTTGCTCGCTTAATTAAAGGCGGAAAACCATTAGTTATCTTCCTCTTGGCAGCGGCAATACTCATTGTTTGCCAAAATATTATCGGTATTCTGGGTACTCAATTATTAGGCATTGATCCTGCTTACGGTTTACTTGCCGGTTCAGTTACCCTAACTGGTGGTCATGGTACAGGTGCGGCATGGGCAGAAACTTTCACTAAAGAATTTAATCTACCTGCTGCCACAGAAATCGCCATGGCATGTGCCACATTCGGTTTAGTCTTTGGTGGTATCTTAGGTGGTCCAGTATCTCGTTATTTATTAAATCATCAAAAACAAGGTGAAAATCCAGAGAATGATGAAATAGATGACGTACAAGAAGCATTTGAGCACCCAACTTACAAACGTAAAATTAATGCGCGCTCAATCATTGAAACCATCGCAATGCTTTCTTTATGTTTACTCATCGGTCAATACTTAGATGGCTTAACAAAAGGTACACACATTCAATTACCAACCTTCGTATGGTGTTTATTTACAGGTGTAATCATTCGTAACAGCTTAACCCACTTATTCAAATTCCAAGTGGCTGATTCAGCGATTGACGTATTAGGCAGCGTAGGTTTATCTATCTTCTTAGCGATTGCTTTAATGTCTCTAAAACTTTGGGAGCTAGCAGGTCTTGCAACAGATGTATTGGTTATCTTAGCGGTTCAAGTTGTCTTCATGGCTTTCTTCGCTATCTACGTCACATACCGTATGATGGGTAAAGATTATGATGCGATTGTATTAAGTGCAGGTCACTGTGGTTTCGGTCTCGGTGCTACACCAACAGCCGTTGCTAACATGCAAGCGATTACCAGCCGTTTCGGACCATCTCACAAAGCGTTCTTAATTGTACCAATGGTAGGGGCATTCTTTATCGACTTATTAAATGCCGGTATCTTAAAAATGTTCTTAAGCGTTGTTGAAGCGCTTCACTAATAAAACGTAAAAAAGAAAGGCTGACATGTTGTCAGCCTTTTTATTTACTTGCTACTCAGTAAGCGTCTTCACCAAATCCATCACAAATTCTAACCGCTCTTTGTTTTCTGGGAGTGCTTTCACAAACTTAAATTTTAATGGACCATCAAAGCGATAAACAATTGGATTTTGTTGAATTAATTTGATGAATTTTTCTGGATCAACTTTTGCTGAAGGTGAAAATTCAATAAAGCCTCCTTGAGCTCCCGCATCAATCTTCAGTACTTTTAATGGTTTCACCATTAAACGCATTTCAGCAATTTGTAAAAGATTTTTAGTTGCTTCAGGTAATAAGCCAAAGCGATCGATTAATTCAACTTTTAATTCATCTAACTCTTGTTTACTTTCTGCCGCTGCAATGCGTTTATAGAATGACAAACGCATATTTACATCACCAAGATAGTCATCTGGCAATAAGGCTGGAACACGTAACTCAATTTCAGCTTGCTGATGTGTAATCTCTTCTAATGAAGGTTCTCTTCCCTCTTTTAAGGCTTTAACTGCCGCATCAAGTAATTCCATATAAAGTGAAAAACCGATGCTCTCAATCTGTCCACTTTGTTCATTCCCTAATAATTCACCTGCACCGCGAATTTCTAAATCGTGCGTCGCAAGAATGAAACCTGCACCTAAGTTATCTAAACTTTCTAATGCCTCTAAACGGCGTTTTGCATCTTTCGTCATTAATTTAGGTGGCGGTGTAAGCAAATACGCATAAGCTTGGTGGTGAGAACGTCCCACTCGCCCACGTAACTGGTGAAGCTGAGCTAAACCAAAATTATCTGCTCGCTCAATAATGATCGTATTTGCCGTTGGTACGTCAATCCCTGTTTCAATAATGGTGGAACAGACTAAAACGTTATAACGTTGATGATAAAAATCACTCATCACGCGTTCAAGTTCACGTTCTCGCATTTGCCCATGACCAATCACGACACGAGCTTCTGGTACAAGTGCGGTCAGTTTTTCTGCCGTATTTTCAATACTTGCCACATCATTATGCAAATAATAAACTTGCCCACCACGCAAAATCTCACGCAGAATCGCTTCACGAATAATTAAATCATCTTTCTGGCGAACAAATGTTTTGATACTCATTCGGCGAGCCGGTGGCGTCGCAATAATAGAAAGATCGCGAATACCATTCATCGCCATATTCAAAGTACGAGGAATTGGTGTTGCAGTCAGCGTTAAAATATCAATATTCGCTCGAAGTTGTTTAATTTTCTCTTTCTGTCCCACACCAAAGCGATGTTCTTCATCAATGATAAGTAAGCCAAGATCAGAAAACTTCACATCTGATTGAATAAATTTATGGGTTCCAATCAGAATATCGACTTTTCGTT
>CAJPKS010000075.1:0-8044 GCA_905371285.1 Haemophilus sp. HMSC068C11
AGTTTATAACGAATGGGTGGGAACTCGTTACAGAATGGGGGGCACTTCAAAACATGGTATTGATTGCTCTGCATTTATGCAAACTGCTTTTCTTGATGCTTATGGCATGGAGCTTCCACGTTCAACTTCAGAACAACGCTATTTAGGTCGCCAAATCCAAAAACATGAATTACGTAAAGGTGATTTGGTGTTCTTCCGTCGCAACAATCATGTTGGCGTTTATATTGGTAATAACCAGTTTATGCATGCAAGTACAAGCCAAGGTGTAACAATTAGTTCATTAGATGAAGATTACTGGTCAAGAACTTATACACAATCTCGTCGTGTGATGTAATGACAATTTTATTTCAACAAGAAGTGCGGTTAATTTTAACCGCACTTTTTCTTTATTTAGATTATCTGATTATTGGCTTAAGCCGCAAATTTCATTAAGTCTCTTCTTGGTTTCATTTGATGGATAGTATTCGTCACCGTGCCAACTAATGGAAGGTTTGTCCATTGTGTTGTTTTAATATTTTCCACTTTAGAATCTAATGCCATGAATACAAATTCATTACCGCTTACACCAGCAAATTCATAAATATGGAATTCGTCTTGTTTTTCTAATACGACAAGATCACCAATGAAAAGGCTATCATTTTTTTCAACCACTAACATATCGCCCATTTCAATTCCCCAAGCAAGCATATTCGGATTGGTAACACGAATAAAACAAGTTTGTTGTGGACGTTTGATGCAATAAAGGTTGAGATCTAATTTTTTATTAAATGTCGATTTGCTTTCAACATCATTGAAAAATGGCATAGGATGATAAGAAAACGTCATATCATTTTGTGCAACTGTATTTGCGTAGTTCATCATCTTGTGTTCCTTTTAGTTTGTGTGTTTTTAATTAGTGGTTGTTTATACAGTTGTAATATACTGGTATTAGATACAGTATGTCAATAGGGCATAGAAAAAATTTTTTTATAGGCGAAAATTTTAGAAAAAATTCATTCCTTACTGAAAAAGTTCAATTTTTTAACAAAATAATAAAGAAAAAATTTTCTTTTAAATAAAATTTGAGCTATCTTTATCTTGTTTCGGTGGATCGTAACGATCTGAAGTTCAACTTAATCTTCATTTAAAACTATTATGAATACAACACGTTTATTTCATTTTTTATTCCAAGGTAATTTGGTAAAACGAATTGCCGTTGGTTTGGTACTCGGGATCCTTGTTGCCTTGGTGAATGAGAGTGTAAAAAATTCAGCAGGTATTGATCTTGCATCTAGCTTTGGCGTGCTGGGTCAAATCTTTGTTAAAGCATTGCGTGCTGTTGCACCAATTTTGATTTTCTTCCTTGTTATGGCTGCGCTCGCTAATAAGAAAGTGGGCTCTAAAAGTAACATGAAAGAAATTGTCGTGCTTTATCTTTTGGGTACGTTCTTAGCGGCTGTGGCTGCAGTAATTGCAAGTATGGCATTCCCATCAGATGTGGCTCTTGCAGTAAAAGAGGATGCGAGTTCAGCACCTCAATCTGTTGGTCAAGTCATGTTAACGTTAGTATTGAATGTGGTGGATAACCCATTAAATGCAATTTTCAAAGCAAACTTTATCGGTGTTTTAGCGTGGTCTATCGGTTTAGGTTTAGCCCTTCGTCATGCATCAGATGCAACTAAACAGGTTGTGGCTGATTTTGCAGAAGGCATTTCTAAAATTGTTCACGTGATTATTTCATTTGCACCTTTCGGTGTATTCGGTTTAGTGGCTGAAACATTATCTGACAAAGGCTTATCTGCGTTAGGTGGATATGTTCACTTATTATTCGTGTTAATCGGTACAATGCTATTTACTGCCTTTGTACTTAATCCTATTCTCGTTTATTGGAAAATTCGTCGTAATCCATATCCATTAGTGTGGACTTGTGTGCGCGAAAGTGGTGTAACGGCATTCTTTACACGTAGCTCTGCAGCAAACATTCCTGTAAACATTGAATTAGCAAAACGCTTAAATCTTGATGAAGAAACCTATTCTGTGGCAATTCCATTGGGTGCAAATATCAATATGGCGGGTGCGGCAATTACAATTACTGTATTAACGTTAGCAGCTGTTCATACATTAGGCATCGAAGTATCTTTCATCAGTGCAGTGTTATTAAGTATTGTTGCAGCGCTTTGTGCGTGCGGTGCTTCTGGTGTGGCTGGTGGTTCATTGTTATTAATTCCATTAGCTTGTAGCTTATTCGGTATTTCTGATGACATCGCGGCACAAATGATCGGTGTAGGTTTCGTGATTGGTATCTTACAAGATTCAACAGAAACCGCGCTAAACTCTTCAACTGACGTATTATTTACTGCGGCAGTATGTATGGAAGAAGAGCGTAAAAACGGTTAATTAAATTAATCTAATAAGGCGGGCAATTGCTCGCCTTTTGTTTTTAAAGGAAAGAGAATGGCACTTTTAATTCAGCAAGCAAAATTTAAGCTTTATCAAAAACAGACCTTAAACTTACCGCACTTTGCGATTGAGCCACAACAATATTGGGTTGTGGTAGGCAGTAATGGGAGTGGGAAATCGGCGTTTGCTTTAGCTTTGCAAAATGAGTTACCTTTACAGGAAGGGGAGTACCATAATTCCTTCAAACGTGTTCACTCCTTTTCTTTTGAAAAACAACGAGAAATTCTTGAAGCCACATTAAAGAATTTAAACAACGATGATACCGATCCAGATTTCTTTGGTAAAACGGCAAGAGAAACCATTTTAAATGGCAGTACGGAACTCACTTTTTGTGAACAAATTTCAGAAAAATTAGGGATTACTTATCTCTTAGATCGTTTCTTTATCAAACTTTCTACTGGGGAAACACGAAAAGTCTTATTGGCACAAACATTATTGCAAAAGCCCGATTTATTAATTTTAGATGAACCTTTTGAAGGGCTAGATCAGCAATCTGTGCAAGATTGGATGGCGATGTTGAATGAGCTGAAAAAAGAATGTGTAATTGTTCTGATCGTTAATCGTCTGGCCGATATTCCTGCTGAAGCGACTCATTTAGCTATGTTGGAAAATTTAGAGTTAGTATTAGAAGGTGTACGCCAATCCATTGAGCAACAAAGTATTTATCAACAATTAGTGTATGCGGAACAGTCTGTTGATGTTGCGTTGCCTGAGCCGGCCTCACCATTACTAAAACTGTCTGAAAACCAACCGTACTTTGAACTTAAAAATGTTACAGTTCAGTATGGCGATAAAGTGATTTTGGATCATTTAAATTGGGTTGTTCAACCAAATCAAAATTGGTGGATTAAAGGACCAAATGGAGCAGGGAAGTCAACCTTACTTTCGTTAATTACAGGTGATCATCCTCAAGCCTTTGCGAATCATGTGGTGATTTTTGGTAAACAACGTGGTTCAGGCGAAACCATTTGGGATATCAAACAAAAAATTGGTTACGTAAGCAGCCAACTGCATTTAGATTATCGTGTGAATTGTTCCGTGCTAGATGTGATCATTTCAGGTTTTTTTGACAGTATTGGGATTTATCAACAAGTGCCAGAGGCAATTCGTTTGAAAGCCATGCAATGGTTAGCTCGTTTAAATCTGACTCATTTAGCAAAAAAGCCATTTCGTTCACTTTCTTGGGGACAGCAACGTTTGCTTTTAATTACACGAGCGATGGTGAAGCATCCACCTGTTTTAATTTTAGATGAGCCTTTTCAAGGGCTTGATGGGTTAAATCGCAAGTTAGTAAAACATTTTATTGAGCAACTCGTTAATAATAGTGAAACACAGCTTTTATTTGTTTCTCATCAAGATTTAGATGCCCCGAATTGCATTACACATCTTTTTGAATTTATAAGAGAAAACGATAAATATATTTATATACAAAGTGCGGTCTAATTTGTTAGACTTTTCTCATATTTCCTCACATTAAGGAGCAATCTATGGAAGGCTTATCCGTTGCCGCAATCGTCTTTATTGTATTAGTTGTAGTCGTACTTTTTTCAGCACTCAAAACTGTACCGCAAGGTTATAACTGGACGATTGAGCGTTTTGGGCGTTATACCCACACTTTAATGCCTGGCTTAAACTTTGTCGTACCATTTGTGGATCGTGTTGGCCGTAAGATCAATATGATGGAACAGGTATTAGATATTCCCTCACAAGAAGTCATTTCTAAGGATAACGCCAACGTATCCATTGATGCGGTCTGTTTCGTTCAGGTGATTGATGCTCGTAGTGCAGCTTATGAAGTGAACCATTTAGAACAGGCGATTATCAATTTAACTATGACCAACATTCGTACCGTATTAGGTTCGATGGAATTGGATGAAATGCTTTCCCAACGTGACTCCATTAACGGTCGTTTGTTGGCAATTGTGGATGAAGCGACCAATCCTTGGGGGATTAAAGTTACCCGTATTGAAATTCGTGATGTGCGTCCACCACGTGAATTGATTGATTCCATGAATGCGCAAATGAAGGCAGAACGTAATAAACGTGCGGAAGTCTTGGAAGCGGAAGGGATTCGTCAGGCGGAAATTCTACGTGCAGAAGGGGAAAAACAAGCCCGTATTCTGAAAGCGGAAGGGGAGCGTCAAGAAGCCTTCTTACAAGCAGAAGCACGTGAACGTGCAGCGGAAGCGGAAGCGAAAGCAACCCAAATGGTGTCAGAAGCGATTGCTAGCGGTGATACCAAAGCGATCAATTACTTTATCGCACAAAAATACACGGAAGCTTTAAAACAAATCGGTGGCTCACCGAATAGTAAAGTGGTTATGATGCCGCTTGAAGCAGGCAATTTAATTGGCTCGGTAGCGGGTATTGCCGAACTGTTAAAAGGCGATAAAAAAGCGTAATTTCTTAAAGTGCGGTTAAAAATGACCGCACTTTTTCTCTCAAGGAGTTGATATGGCAGATTGGTTAACAACTTGGTCGGTGTGGCATTGGTTGGTATTAGGTTTTGTATTGTTAATCGCTGAAACCCTTGTACCCGGTGTATTTTTATTGTGGTGGGGCTTGGCTGCGATTGTGGCGGCAGGCGTAATGGCATTGGTGCCGAGTTTATCCTTAACCGCGTTAGCTGTGTTTTATGCGATTTTAGCGATTATATTCTCGTTGCTTTGGTGGAAATATCAACATAGCAAAGATAATCAGGATCAATCTCGTACAACCTTAAACCAACGGGATCATACTTTGTTAGGTAAAAAAGGAACGGTGTTAGAAATTGGTTCTAACGGTATTGGTCGCGGTGCCTTTGGCGACACCACATGGCGCATTCAAGGCGAGCATTTAACGGTGAATGATCTTGTGGTGGTTGAACGCGTTGATGGCATTACATTGTTAGTTAAAAAGGTAACAGAATGAATCATTTGATTATTTTTGCGCATCCCAATAGCCAAAAAAGTTTTGGTCGAGCCATCGTGGATCGCATTGTAAAAGCAAGCCAACAGCTTGGTGTTGAAACCCATTTGCGTGATCTTTATACCATGGAATTTAACCCTATTATCTCCTTTGAAGAATTGCAATCGGCCAATAAGGGGATTATCCCGGCGGAAATTCAGCAGGAACATGATTTTATTCGCCAAGCAGATTTGATTACGATGGTTTATCCTTTATGGTGGATGGGTTTTCCCGCAATATTGAAAGGCTATTTGGATCGTGTATTAAGCCATGGTTTTGCTTATAAAACAGAAAATGGTGAATCCAAAGGTCTGCTTCAAGATAAAGCGATGCAACAATTTATCACCATAGGGAGTAGCGTAGCAAAATATCAAGAATACGGCGTGGATAAGTCCCTCAATCATTGTTTGATCAATGGTTTGTTTAATTATTGCGGTATCGAGAATGTGGATTACACTTTGTTCGGTGATATTCATATTATCGATAATGCTGCTCGCCAAGCGATGCTTGATGAAGCTGCCGAAAAAACAACAGCAAAATTGACCGCACTTTTAGCTCAATCTTGAGCACAATCATAGGAAAGCAACAGATGTCAGAAACTCAAGTTAATAATTTCTCTTTAATTAGCCGTTTATTCGGCAATTTATTTTATCGCAGCCCTACGGATCCCATTTTGAGTGGGGTATTTGATTGGCTGCAACAACAAGGTTTAAGTCAAGTCTGGGCACTTTCTACGGATAAAGAAAGCGAAGCGGCCATTGATAATTTACAGATGAAAATTGATTTAACGTTGCTTGATCAAGAATATCAAAAATTGTTTGGTCCAAACGGTAACGTGCCGACAGCTATTTCAAGTTATGATATGGATGTGCAACGTTTTGTGGATTTCCGCAATACTCGTAATGTGCCGGAGGCAGAGAACGTGGATCATTTCGCCTTGTTATTGCTTACAGCTTCTTGGTTAGAAGACAACACGGAATCGCTATCAGCTCAACAAGATTTATTCGGTGATTTCTTATTACCTTGTGCAGCGAAATTCTTAACCCAAGTGGAAACTTATGCAACGCTTCCTTTCTATCGTTCATTGGCGTATTTAACCCGTGAAATTCTTGCGGCAATGGCTGATGAGTTAGAAGAAGGCGAGTAGTTTTCATCAATAGAATAGATCTCTAAAAGAGATTTTTAGATGCCAATAAAAAAGCCCCGCGAATCAAAACGCGGGGCTTTTATTTAATGGAAGATCAATTATTCTTCAGAAGTCACATCTTCAGAGCCTTCGTCTTCATCATCCACATCACAAACACGCTCAAGACTGACTACGTGCTCATCTTCTGCAGTACGAATTAAACGAACCCCTTGGGTGTTACGGCCAACGATGCTCACTTCACTTACACGAGTACGCACCAAGGTACCCGCATCAGTGATAAGCATAATTTGGTCGGTTTCTTCCACTTGTGTCGCCGCAACGACTTTACCGTTACGTTCGCTCACTTTAATCGAAATCACACCTTTGGTATTACGGGATTTAGTTGGGTATTCACTTAATTGTGTACGTTTACCGTAACCATTTTGCGTCGCGGTAAGGATTGCGCCATCATTTTTCGGTACAACTAAGGAAACCACTTTATCGATATTGAGATCGAGAGTTTCTTCCGCATTATCATCAGAAACCTCTTCAATTTCGACCGCACTTTCATCGTCAGCGATATCATTAGTAAGGGCAAGTTTAATACCGCGTACACCTGTTGCTAAACGACCCATTGCACGGACTGCACTTTCAGCGAAACGCACTACGCGACCTTGCGAAGAGAACAACATGATTTCGTTAGAACCATCGGTGATATCCACGCCGATTAATTCATCTTCATCACGTAAGTTCAAGGCGATGATACCGCTTGAACGTGGACGGCTGAATTCGGTTAGCGCAATTTTCTTCACAATACCACCAGCTGTTGCCATGATGACGAATTTATCTTCTTCATAAGCAGAGATTGGCAAGATTGCGGTGATACGTTCGTTTTCTTGTAACGGTAGAATATTCACAATCGGACGACCACGTGCGCCACGGCTGGCTTGTGGTAATTGATAGACTTTCAACCAATATAAACGACCACGGCTAGAGAAGCAGAGAATCGTATCGTGAGTATTCGCCACTAAAAGTTTTTCGATGAAGTCTTCATCTTTCATCTTCGTTGCGGATTTACCTTTACCACCACGACGTTGTGCTTCGTAGTCGGTAAGCGGTTGATATTTCACATAACCTTCGTGAGAAAGGGTCACCACTACATCTTCTTGAGCAATTAAATCTTCTAAATCAATATCACCAGAAGCCGCAGTAATTTCAGTACGACGTTCATCCGCGAATTGTGCGCGTACTTGTTCAAGCTCTTCACGAATCACTTCCATCAAGCGTTCAGGGCTGTTGATGATGTGAAGAAGTTCTGCAATTTTAACCAATAACTCTTTGTATTCATTGATCACTTCTTCGGTAGCAAGACCGGTTAAGCGATGTAAGCGAAGTTCTAAGATTGCATCAACTTGTTCTGGAGAAAGGTAGTAATCAGAACCTTGAATACCAAATTCAGCCGCTAATTCAGCCGGACGTGCCGCCGCATCAAGCAAGCCTAAAATTTCGTTATTCAGTTTCCAAGGGCGAGAG
>CAJPKS010000076.1:0-8003 GCA_905371285.1 Haemophilus sp. HMSC068C11
TTATATCCCCTTGAACTTCTCATCTCTGGACTTATTTTGTAAAACAAGAACGGAAATGACCGCACTTTAAAAGGAAGAAAAAATTTTAAATCTTGCCTCTTGAAATGCGAAAAAGTATCCACATCTTATTCATCGTAACAATTTACAACGAATTTAAAATTTAATTAGGAGTAACAACATGGGAAAAATTATTGGTATTGACTTAGGTACAACAAACTCTTGTGTGGCAGTAATGGATGGTGATAAACCACGCGTAATCGAAAACGCAGAAGGTGATCGCACTACTCCGTCAATTATTGCTTATACAAATGATAACGAAATTTTAGTGGGTCAACCGGCAAAACGCCAAGCAGTGACCAACCCGAAAAATACACTATTTGCAATCAAACGTTTAATCGGTCGTCGGTTTGAAGATGCTGAAGTCAAACGTGATATCGACATTATGCCATTTGAAATCACCAAAGCAGACAACGGTGATGCATGGGTAAATGTAAAAGGTGACAAACTTGCACCTCCACAAATCTCTGCAGAAGTATTGAAAAAAATGAAGAAAACTGCGGAAGATTTCTTAGGTGAGCCAGTGACTGAAGCGGTAATCACTGTTCCTGCATACTTTAACGATGCTCAACGTCAAGCGACAAAAGATGCAGGTCGTATCGCAGGCTTAGAAGTTAAACGTATTATCAACGAACCAACAGCAGCAGCATTAGCTTACGGTTTAGATAAAGGCCAAGGCAACAAAACTATCGCTGTTTATGACTTAGGTGGTGGTACATTCGACTTATCTATCATCGAAATTGATGAAGTAGGTGGCGAAAAAACCTTCGAAGTATTAGCAACCAATGGTGATACTCACTTAGGTGGTGAAGACTTCGATAACCGTGTAATCAACTACTTAGTGGATGAGTTCAAAAAAGAACAAGGCGTTGATTTACGTAATGACCCACTTGCAATGCAACGTTTAAAAGAAGCAGGTGAAAAAGCGAAAATTGAACTTTCTTCTGCACAACAAACTGATGTGAACTTACCTTACATCACTGCAGATGCTACAGGTCCTAAACATTTAAACATTAAATTAACTCGTGCTAAATTAGAATCTTTAGTAGAAGATTTAGTGGCGAAATCACTTGAACCTGTAAAAGTTGCATTAAACGATGCTGGCTTAAGTGCATCACAAATTGATGATGTTATTCTAGTGGGCGGTCAAACCCGTATGCCATTAGTACAACAAAAAGTAGAAGAATTCTTCGGTAAAGCACCTCGTAAAGATGTGAACCCAGATGAAGCCGTTGCTATCGGTGCAGCAGTTCAAGGTGGTGTATTAGCGGGTGATGTAACTGATGTATTATTGTTAGACGTAACGCCGTTATCTTTAGGTATCGAAACTATGGGTGGTGTGATGACTACCTTAATTGAGAAAAACACGACGATTCCAACTAAAAAATCGCAAGTATTCTCAACAGCAGAAGATAACCAAAGTGCAGTAACCATTCACGTGTTACAAGGTGAACGTAAACAAGCATCAGCGAATAAATCTTTAGGTCAATTCAACCTTGAAGGCATCAACCCTGCTCCACGCGGTATGCCACAAATTGAAGTAACCTTCGACATCGACGCTGACGGTATTATCCACGTTTCTGCGAAAGATAAAGGTACGGGTAAAGAACAACAAATCACCATCAAAGCCTCTTCTGGTTTAAGTGATGAAGAAATTCAACAAATGGTTCGTGATGCAGAAGCAAACGCTGAGGCAGACCGTAAATTTGAAGAATTAGTACAAGCTCGCAACCAAGCGGATCATCTTGTACACGGTACACGTAAACAATTAGAAGAAGCAGGTGATAAAGTTCCAGCGGAAGATCGTGCAGCAATTGAAAGCGCATTAAGCGATTTAGAAACTGCGGCGAAAGGCGAAGATAAAGCAGCAATTGAAGCTAAACTTCAAGCACTTGCAGAAGTGGCTCAAAAACTTGCTCAAGCTGCACAACCACAAGCTGATGCACAACAAGCTCAAAGCAACAGCAAACCAAATGATGATGTTGTTGATGCTGAGTTTGAAGAAGTGAAAGATAACAAATAATTTCACTTGAACCAAAATTAAAGGGCGTAGCAATACGCCCTTTTGGCATATTCATTAAATGCCATTTTTCCTGACTTTATTTGAAAAAGTAAAGTCAGGAAAAATAAACTAGGAGGATAAATGGCGTTAAAACTCTACCCAATCGTACAACAACGCTTAAATAACAACATAGCAAATGAGATAATCTCAACCCTTTGGCAAAACAATTTCGACAAACTACCACAAGGTCACTGTTGTTATGGTATCTATTTTAATTATGCTACGAATTACCAAGCAGACTATGATTTTGCGATTGCAAGTGAGGTTGTATTAGAAACAGATATCCCGGTGATTGAAATTGAAGATTTGAGTTTCTACGAAGTTTTTCATTGCAAAGTAGATGAAATTTATCAAACATGGCAACTGATCTGGAAAAAAGAACAACAAGGTTTACTTAAGCGGGCTTATTCGGTAGATTTTGAAAAATACCACCCTGATGATTTGGTAGAAATTTATATCGCTGTTGAACCTCATTGCTAAACTCAAAGTGCATAAAATTTTATAAAAAACGACCGCACTTTATCCCCAAAACAAACACAACTAAAGGAAAAAACAATGAAATTCGAAACGAAATGCCTCCATGCTGGCTATAGCCCTAAAAACGGTGAGCCACGTGTTCAACCTATCGTGCAAAGCACAACTTATACCTACGATTCTGCAGAAGAAATTGGCAAATTATTTGATTTACAAGCAGCAGGTTATTTCTATACTCGCCTAACAAACCCAACGACAAATGCCGCGGAAGAAAAAATCACGGCACTTGAAGGTGGCGTGGCAACAATGTGTACAGCTTCTGGTCAATCTGCGGTTTTCTATGCGATGTTGAATATTTTAGAAGCCGGTGATCATTTCATTTCCTCTTCTTATGTGTATGGCGGCACTTACAATTTATTTGCCCATACATTCAAAAAAATGGGCATTGAAGTGAGTTTTGTGGATCAAGACTTACCGCTTGAAGAACTCAAAAAAGCGATTCGTCCAAATACAAAAGCTGTCTTTGCTGAAACCATTGCAAACCCCGCTTTACGTGTATTGGATATTGAAAAATTTGCTGCCCTAGCGAAAGCTGCAGAGGCGCCATTATTAATTGATAACACTTTTGCCACCCCCTATTTTTGTCGTCCAATCGAATTTGGGGCAAACGTGGTCATTCACAGCACATCTAAATATTTAGATGGTCATGCTATTGCCTTAGGTGGCTCAATTACTGATGGTGGTAACTTTAATTGGAATAACGGCAAATATCCGCAATTAAGCACGCCAGATCAAACTTATCATGGTTTGGTTTACACAGAAACCTTCGGCCCTGCGGCTTATATTGTCAAAGCACGCGTGCAATTAATGCGTGATTTAGGTGCTACACCAGCTCCTCAAAATAGTTTCTTATTGAATGTAGGTATGGAAACCCTTGCGCTTCGCATGCAACGTCATTATGAAAATGCACAGGCTGTAGCCGAGTTTCTAGAAAAACATCCGCAAGTTGTTAAAGTGAATTACCCTGGCTTACCAAGTTCGCCAGATTATGCCCTCAAACAAAAATACTTACCGAACGGTTTGTGTGGCGTTATTTCCTTTGAGATTAAAGGTGACAAAGAAACCGCAGCAAAATGGTTAAACGCATTGCAAATGACCTCTCGTGAAGTACACGTAGCCGATATTCGTACTTGTGCATTACATCCAGCGACTTCAACGCACCGCCAATTAAGTGAAGCTGAATTAGAAAAAGCGGGGATTTCTGCAGGACTTATTCGCCTTTCTTGCGGTATTGAAAATATTCAAGATATTTTAGCTGACTTAGAGCAAGCATTCGCAGCAGCAAAATAAGTCATAAATTAACGAATTTACCCTTGATATTTCTGACTTCGACATTATTTTTATTATTAGGTATGTTGTTAACGCAATACCATACAATAACAAAATAAAATTTTTTAAATTTATATTTTTAAACGGAAAACGAAAACATTATGGCAAAGAAAGATTATTACGACGTTCTTGGTGTTGAACGTGGTGCAGATGAAAAAGCAATTAAACGTGCTTACAAAAAACTCGCCATGCAATATCACCCTGATAGAACCAAAGGTGATAAAGCCAAAGAAGAAAAATTTAAAGAAATCCAAGAAGCCTATGAAATCCTAGGTGATAAAGAAAAACGTGCCGCTTACGATCAATACGGCCATGCAGCCTTTGAACAAGGCGGCATGGGAGGTGGTGGCTTCGGTGGCGGATTCAGCGGTGCTGATTTCGGCGATATTTTTGGTGATATGTTCGGCGATATCTTCGGCGGTGGCGGACGAGGCCGTCAGCGTGTTGTTCGCGGTGAAGATTTACGTTATGACATCCAAATTACGTTAGAAGAAGCCGTAAAAGGTACAACCAAAGACATCCAAATTAATACGCTTGCTCACTGTGATAGCTGCGATGGTACTGGCGCAGAAAAAGGATCAAAAGTTGAGACATGCCCAAGCTGTCATGGTTCTGGTCGTGTTCGTCGCCAACAAGGCTTCTTCGTGACTGAAGCGATTTGTCCAACTTGTCATGGCTCGGGTAAGAAAATTGAAAAACCATGTAAAAGCTGCCATGGCGAAGGTCGTGTTCACAAGAAGAAAAACCTTTCCGTTAAAATCCCAGCAGGTGTGGATACAGGCAACCAATTACGTTTAAGCGGTGAAGGTGCAGCGGGCGAAAATGGTGCGCCAGCAGGTGATTTATATGTGGTTATTCACGTTAAAGAACATCATATCTTTGAACGTGATGGCAATAACCTCTACTGCGAAGTGCCAATCAGTTTCTCAATGGCTGCATTAGGTGGTGAAATTGAAGTTCCAACCTTAGACGGTAAAGTGAAACTCAAAATTCCTGCAGAAACCCAAACAGGCAAACTCTTCCGTATGCGTGGTAAAGGGGTGAGCTCTACTCGTAGCGGCTACGCAGGCGATCTCATTTGTCGCGTAGTGATTGAAACACCGGTGAACTTAAATAAAGAACAAAAAGAATTATTAGAAAAACTGGAAGAAAGTTTGAAAGGACAAAAGTCGCATAGTCCGAAATCTTCAAGCTTTTTAGACGGTGTGAAGAAATTCTTTGATAACTTAGGTAAGTAAACCTAAACAAAAAGTGTGGTCAATTTTAAAACTGTTTTGAAATTGACCGCACTTTTACTTTATACGACTGAAATGGCTTTTATTTGCACATAAACATCCATGCCTTGAGCGAAATGCAATTCATTAAACGCCCATTTACTGATACTTGCCCAAACTTTATGCCCTTCCACCAACACCGCAATATCAATGCGATTCTCTTGCGGAACGATTTGTACAATTTGCCCTCGTAAAATATTACGAATACTCGTTTGCTCTGGCTTGCTGAGAGTGAGTGACACATCGGAACTATAAATACAGACACGTACTTTTTCATTAGCTTGATGATGTACTTCATTAATCCAAAGCTGTTGTTCGCCTAAAGAAAGTGCGGTCATTTTATAGGTTGGATTATGTAAATATACTGGCAACGCCAACACACTGCTCTGCTCCGACTCACCTTTCCAAGGGGCAAATAACGGACTGTTCCAGACATTTTCTAAGGTATCATAGGCTTTCACTTTGCCGTTTTCCATCAGCACAACGCGATCGGCCAAGCGTAATAATTCGTCCAAACTGTGCGTCACATATAAAATCGGCACATTAATTTCTTTAGATAAACTTTCCAGATATTGCATAAACTCACGTTTGCGAGGCACATCTAAAGCTGAAAGCGGTTCATCCATTAATAAAATATCAGGATCTGTTAATAAAGCTCGCCCAATCGCTACACGTTGTTTTTCGCCACCCGATAAAGTAAGCGGATAGCGTTTGAGCAACGGTTCAATACCAAGTAGCTGGACAATATAGTCAAAATCTTCACGACTGACATGCTTCATGCCATAACGCAAATTACCTTTGACATTGTAATGCGGAAATAAACGAGCATCTTGGAATACATAACCAATTTTGCGTTGATGCACAGGGAGATTCTCACCGTTCTCCACATCGACCAAAGTGCGGTCATTTAAACGAATAAATCCTTGATCGGGATGGGTTAAACCACTCACTAAATTAATCAATGAGGTTTTACCCGAACCTGACAAACCAAAAATAGCCGTCACACCTTGAGTTGGCAATTGCAGATCCGCACGTAAGGTCAGGCGACCTAATTGTTGTTGTACATTAATGTGTAGCATCGCCTTGCCCCAATTTTTTCTGCATCCGTTTGCTTAAGGCTTCGGAAAGCAATAAAGAAATTAATGAAAGGATCACCGCAAACAAACAAAGGCGTGCAGTTTGTGCTTCTGCGCCCGGTGTTTGGATAAATGAATACATCGCTAAAGGAATGGTTTGGGTTTCCCCTGCAATATTGGAAACGAAAGTAATGGTTGCACCAAATTCCCCTAAAGAGCGAGCAAAACCTAATACTAAACCCGCCAATACACCAGGTAAAGAAAGAGGCAACGTGATTGTAAAAAAGACTCGCCAAGGCGAAGCACCAAGCGTTTGTGCAGCTTGCTCTAATTTAAAATCAATGCTTTCCAAGGAAAGACGAATCGCCCGCACGACTAATGGAAATGCTACCACCGCGGAAGCTAATACCGCACCCTTCCAACTAAAGCCAAAGGATACACCAAACCATTGATATAAATACTTACCGATAAAACCGTTACGCCCCATGGCGACTAATAATAAATAACCAATTACCACTGGCGGTAACACCAAAGGCAGATGAATAATTCCTGTAATCAGTGACTTACCGTAGAATTCCTTACGAGCCAGTAACCAAGCGATAAAAATCGCAAAAGGCAAACTCCAAAGCATAGAACTCAATGCGACACTCATACTTAAGTGAATCGCATCCCATTCCATCGGGCTTAATTGAAACCAAGAGAGCAAAATATTTCCTTGTGTATATATCGATATGACGAAATTTCTTTAGAGATAACAAAAAGGACAGTTTCCTGTCCTTTCTTTATAAAGTCTGAGCTCATTATTTCACAGAGAAACCATATTCAACAAATATTTTTTTCGCTGCACTTGATTCTAAGTAATTAAGGAAATCACGGGTATCTGCATTGTCATGATCTTTTAAAATCGCAACCGGATATTCAACTGGTTTATAGCTGTCTTTCGGGAATACGCCGACTGCTTTCACGTCTTTACTCACTTTCGCATCAGTGCTATACACGATACCATAAGGGGCTTCAGCGCGTTCAACTAAGGCTAATGCACCACGCACGTCTTTCGCACGCGCTAATTTATCTTTGACTTGATCCCATAAATTTAATTTGGTTAATGACTCTTCAGCATATTGTCCTGCCGGAACATGTGCAGGATCACCCACAGATAAATAGCTGTCTTTTAAGCCTTTAATCCATTCACCTTTGGCAATATCCACTGAATTAGCTGCACTTTTAGCCGGTGCAATTAATACTAATTCATTACCCGCTAATACTTTTTCCGTTTCTTTTACGGTGAGATTTTTATCTGATAAATATTTCATCCATTTGTTGCTAGCTGAAATAAATAAGTCTGCAGGTGCACCTTCTTCAACTTGTTTGGCAAGGGTTGAAGAAGAAGCAAAAGAGAAAACGACGGTATTATTTGGCTTTTCAGTTTGGTATTGATCCGCAATTTGTTGTAACGCATCAGTCATTGAAGCTGCAGCAAATACAGTCACTTTTGCTGATGCAGCAAAAGATACCCCCATACCCGCAATTAAAAGTGCGGTTGCAAATTTAGTTAATTTCATTATTTATCTCCTATATAAATGAAACTATATATAAAAAAATATACTACGAGTGAATTATAACTTGAATTTTCAAATAAGCTACAGAAAAAAACAAAGATCAAGTAAAATG
>CAJPKS010000077.1:0-7967 GCA_905371285.1 Haemophilus sp. HMSC068C11
GATTAATTTCAGAACGTGCGATTGTAGCATTTTCTTTCGGAATTGCCTATGAAAAATGTCAGAAAAAACAACCGCACTTTCTGTTAATTTTTATATTCGAGTTTTGGTGGTTTGTTATCAACGATCGTTTCTTCATCCACAATCACTTTTTTCAAGTTTTCGATTGAAGGTAAATCATACATCGTATCTAACAATACAGCCTCAACGATTGAGCGTAAACCACGCGCACCGGTTTTACGTTCAAGAGCTTTTTTCGCCATCGCTTTCAATGCTTCTGGTGTAAATTCAAGCTCTACATCTTCTAAGCCAAATAATGCTTGATATTGTTTGGTCAGTGCATTTTTCGGTTGAGTCAGGATCTGAATCAACGCTTCTTCATCTAATTCGCTTAATGGCGCAATCATTGGAAGACGACCAATAAATTCTGGAATCAAACCAAATTTCATTAAATCATCTGGCTCAACTTGACGGAATAATTCAGAAAGATTTTCTTTTTCTTCTTCCTTCTCTACTTTCGCATCAAAACCAATTCCGGTATCAGTTTGTGTACGCTTACCGATGATTTTATCTAAGCCGGCAAATGCCCCACCACAAATAAAGAGGATTTTTGAGGTGTCCACTTTCAACATTTCTTGTTGAGGATGTTTACGTCCACCTTGTGGCGGTACAGACGCAATAGTGCCTTCAATTAATTTCAACAAGGCTTGTTGCACACCTTCACCAGACACATCGCGAGTAATAGATGCGCCTTCTGATTTGCGGCTGATTTTATCAATTTCATCAATATAGATAATACCCTGCTCTGCTTTTTCCGTATCGTAATCGCAGTTTTGCAATAATTTTTGCAGAACATTTTCCACGTCCTCGCCCACATAACCGGCTTCAGTTAACGTCGTCGCATCGGCCATAGCAAAAGGTACATTTAAACGACGCGCTAAGGTTTGTGCTAATAAGGTTTTACCGCTACCTGTTGGACCAATTAACAAGATGTTACTTTTACCTAATTCCACATCATTGCTTTGGTGGTTCGTGCGTAAGCGTTTATAGTGATTATAAACTGCCACTGACAAGACCTTTTTCGCATAATCTTGCCCAATTACATAATCATCTAAGTGAGCGCGAATTTCGTGTGGGGTTGGTAATTTTTCTTCAACTGCCAGTTCGCTAGGTGCTTCGATTTCACCACTGTCTTCCAACATACTGTGGCAAAGCTCGATACACTCGTTACAAATATAACCATCTGTACCCGCAATTAATTTACCTACTTCACTTTTCTCTCTTCCGCAGAAAGAACAGTGAAGATCATTATCATTTGTTGTCATGTTAAATCCTTAACGTTTAATCAACACATCGTCCACTAAGCCGTAAGCTTTTGCTTCTTCTGCCGACATAAAGTTGTCACGATCGGTGTCTTTTTCGATACGCTCGATGCTTTGACCAGTATGGAAAGCAAGACGCTCGTTTAAGGTTTGTTTAATTTTTAAAATTTCTTGTGCGTGGATCTGAATATCTGATGCTTGTCCACGGAAACCACCTAACGGTTGGTGAATCATTACGCGTGCATTCGGTAATGCAGCACGTTTTCCTGCTGTACCACCCGCAAGTAAGAATGCGCCCATTGAGCAAGCTTGACCAATACAAAGGGTACGCACATCCGGTTTAATAAATTGCATGGTATCGTAAATTGCCATACCCGCAGTCACCGAGCCACCCGGTGAGTTAATATAAATATTGATGTCTTTTTTCGGATCTTCTGATTCTAAGAAAAGTAGCTGTGCCACGATCAAGTTTGCCATACGATCTTCTACTTCACCACTCAAGAAGATCACGCGCTCTTTTAATAGGCGGGAATAAATGTCGTACGAACGTTCACCACGAGAGGTTTGTTCGACAACCATAGGAATTACACTCATTTTTGCCCCTAAATATGTGCTAAAAAATCGGGCAATATTCTACCCGAAAATCAGTAAAAACAAAAATGCGGTCGCTTTTCATTGAAAAAAACAACCGCACTTTTCGATGATATATCTGTGAATTTAATTCACGTTCTATCAATTATTATGCTTGTGGATTCATGATCTCATCAAATGAAGACGCTTTTTCAGTCACTTGAGCTTTAGCAAGAACGGCATCAACTGCTTGTTCTTCTAATACTACATTGCGAATGTTGTTCATTAACTCTTCATTTTTGCTGTAATATTCAACTACTTCAGCTGGTTGTTCGTAAGCAGAAGCGATATCCGCGATCATTGCTTTCGCACGTTCTTCATCCGCTTTCAATTCGTTTGATTTGATCACTTCAGAGAATAATAAACCGACTTGAACACGACGTTTTGCATCAGCTTCAAATAATTCACGTGGTAATTGTGCAGCTTGTTGTGCATTGCCACCGAAGCGTTGTGCTGCTTGGTTACGTAACACATTGATTTCTTCTTCTACTGCAGAAGCTGGAACATCAATTGGGTTTTGTTCGATTAAACCGTTTATGACTTGTTGTTTAACGCGAGAAACTAATGCGTTTTTCAATTCACGTTCCATATTTTTACGGATTTCTGCACGTAAATCTGCCACAGTTTTAGTGTTTGGACCAAATTTAGCAACGAACTCATCTGTTAATTCTGGTAATTCCATTTCTTCTACTTTTTTCAAGGTGATCGCAAATTTTGCATCTTTACCTTTTAAGTTTTCAGAATGGTATTCAGCTGGGAAAGTCACATTGATATCGAATTGTTCGCCTGCTTTGTGGCCTACGATGCCCTCTTCAAAACCAGGGATCATACGACCTTGGCCCATGAATAGAACGAAATCAGTTGCTTTACCGCCTTCGAATTCTTCGCCATCTACTGAACCAACGAAGTCGATTGTTACGCGTGAATCTGCTTTCGCTGCAGCTTTGCTTTCAGCCCAAGTCGCTTGTTGTTTACGTAATACATCGATCATTTTATCGATATCAGCTTCAGTGATTTCAACAGTTGGTTTCTCAACTTTGATGTTTTCTAAGCCTTTTAATTCAACTTCTGGGTACACTTCGAAAGTTGCAGTGAATGATAAATCTTTACCAGGTTCGAACGTTTCGATAGCGAAAGTTGGACGACCTGCGATGTTGATTTTCTCAGCGATTACTGCGTCAAAGAAATGACGTGGTAATAAATCGTTTAACACATCTTGACGGATTGATGCGCCAAAACGTTGTTCAATGATGTGAGCTGGCACGTGACCTTTACGGAAACCATCAACACGTACATTTTTTGCTGCACGTTTGAATTCTTCACGAGTTGCTTTTTCTACAGCTTCAGCTGGAACGGTGATCGTCACACGACGCTCTAAACCTTGAGTTGTTTCAATATTTAATGACATTTGTAACCTCAATTAATGTTGCACTCGGTAAAAACCACACCGAACACGTTATTGTTTGTAAAAATAAAAAACCGCCAAATTATAGCGAAAGAAAATCAAACAGTCGATAGAAACCGGAAAATTCAATAGAAAACCCGCTAAAATTGCACAATTTATCAACAATTTTTGATAAAGAAAAAAGTGCGGTCAAGAATAACCGCACTTTTTATCGAATTATAAACCTTTCGGTAAACGAATTTTTTGACCTGGGAAAATCTTATCCGCGTCTTTAATCACTTCTTTGTTCGCTTCAACGATAGCGGTATATTTCGCGCCATTTCCATAAGCTTTCTCTGCGATTTTCCACAAGGTGTCACCTTTTTGGATTACATAGAATGTTTCATCACTGCCTAAGGTTTCACCGTTATTGATGCTTGCATCGCTTGTTACTGAGTGGATACCTTGAATGTTACCCGCCATTAATACTGCTTTTTCTAATGCCGCTGCAGTTGATGCCACACCTTGGATATTTGCTACACCATTTTCAACGGTAACAGATAAGTTTTCCACGCCTGGATTGTCTTCTGCGATGTGTTGAGTCACTGCTTTAGATGCCTCTTCTTCTTTAGAGAAAACTTTCTTACCAATGTCACTGACAAAATCAAATAAACCCATTTTAAAGTTCCTTTTGTATGTTTGTTTAAGGGATTATTACGATACTGAAATTCCCTTGAGAAGTCTATAAAGCAGAGTGTAAAGCTATGTAAATATTTCAAGAAAACCGATCTAAAATTGACCGCACTTTGATAGAATACGCCGATTTTAAATTTACTCACTCAGAAAGGACAAATTATGCGTTGGCAAGGTCGTAAAGAAAGCTCAAATATTGAAGATAGACGTGGCTCTGGCGGCGGTAACTTCGGTGGCGGAAGAGGAACTGGTATTTTCGGTATTATTATCTTATTAGTTGGTGCTTATTATGGCGTGGATCTTTCAGGCTTAGTGGGCACACCGGATTTTTCTGGACAAAGCTCTCAACGATTAGAAACCCAAGAAGAACAGCAGCTTGCGAGTCTTTCTAAAGTTGTATTAGCGGATACTGAAACCGTTTGGGGACAATATTTTAGACAAATGGGGAAAACCTATAGTGAGCCAACCATGGTACTTTACAATGGTGTAACCCCAACCGCTTGTGGTACTGGTCAATCTGCAATGGGCCCATTCTACTGTCCGAGCGATCGCAAAGTTTACCTTGATTTATCATTCTATAATGAAATGAAAAATAAACTGGGTGCAGCGGGTGATTCAGCCTTTGCTTATGTGATTGCGCACGAAGTCGGTCACCATGTACAAAATATGCTTGGTATTCTGCCGCAAGTGAATCGCGCACAACAAAGCAGCGATCGTAAAACGGCAAACCAACTTTCTGTTCAATTAGAACTTCAAGCTGACTGTTTCGCTGGTGTTTGGGCGAGCCAAGCAGTGAAAAGTGGTTTATTTGAACGAGGTGATGAAGAAAAAGCGTTTAATGCAGCAGAAGCTGTGGGCGATGACCGTTTACAAAAACGCACCCAAGGTTATGTAGTACCGGATAGCTTCACTCACGGTACATCTGCACAGCGTTTAGAATGGTTCAGAAAAGGCTTACAAAGCGCTAACCCTTCTGTATGTAATACTTTTAACCAATAAAATCTTTAAGGCTGATTCACATCAGCCTTTTTTATTTCTGTTTATTTCAGCATAAAAAAAGTGCGTTCAATTTCGACCGCACTTTTTCTTTATGATTTTAAGCTTACGCGAACTGACGTACTTCGCCGTTACCCGCTACGTTTTCCACACAACGTGGACAAAGTGTAGGATGTTCAGGATTCACGCCGATTTTGTCAGAATAATGCCAACAACGTGGACATTTTTCACCGTTAGAACGAGCTACACTTACTGCAATTCCCTCTAACTCACCCGCAGCCACATCCGCAGGTTTGTCTGCTAATGCTTTAACTTCTGCTTTTGAGGTAATTAACACGAAACGTAATTCATTGCCTAATTGCTCTAACAATGCACGATATTCATCGTTAGCATAAACCGTTACTTCTGCTTCTAAACCACCACCGATCACTTTATCGTTACGGGCGATTTCTAATACACGGTTCACTTCAGAACGAACTTTAATCAGTTGTTGCCAGTAAGCATCATCTAATTTTTCATTCTCGCCTAAGCCAAATAAGCCTTCGTAGAATTCTTCAGTAAAGACGAATTCTGCACGTGCAGTCGCGGTTTGTGGTAAGTAACCCCAAATTTCATCCGCCGTGAATGACAGGATTGGTGCCATCCAACGAACCAATGCTTCTGCAATGTGCCATAACGCTGTTTGGCAGCTACGACGCGCAAGGCTGTCTGCTTTGGTGGTATATTGACGGTCTTTGATAATATCAAGGTAGAAAGAGCCCATTTCCACAGAACAGAAACGCATTAAACGTTGTACGACTGTGTGGAATTGATAATTATCGTACGCCTCTTTAATTTCTTTTTGTGCATCTAACGCACAAGCTACCGCCCAACGATCCAAGCTAATCATATCTTCCGGTTTAACGGCATCACGTTGCGGATCAAAACCATTCAAGTTAGCTAGTAAGAAACGCGCAGTGTTACGAATACGACGATAGCTATCCGCTGCACGTTTTAAGATCTCATCAGAAACGGTCATTTCACCGGTATAGTCGGTAGATGCTACCCATAAACGTAAAATATCACCACCGAATTTATCCATGACTTCTTGTGGTGTCACGATGTTACCGATAGATTTTGACATCTTACGGCCTTGACCATCCACCGTGAAACCATGCGTTAATACTTGTTTGTATGGTGCTTTGCTGTCTGTTGCGGTAGAAAGCATTAAAGAAGACATAAACCAACCACGGTGTTGGTCAGAACCTTCTAAATACATGTCGATATCTTGACCGTTAAATTCCGGACGATTCGCCACAACAGAAGAATAGGTTGATCCTGAGTCAAACCACACGTCAAGAGTATCAGGCACTTTGCGATAGGTTTCTGCGTCCGCACCTAATAATTCTTTTTCGTCTAAATCCCACCATGCTTGAATACCGGCTTTCTCTACACGTTTCGCCACTTCTTCAAGTAACTCTAAGCTACGCGGATGAAGCTCTTCGGTTTCTTTGTGCACGAATAAGGTCATCGGCACGCCCCAAGTACGTTGACGGGAAATACACCAGTCTGGGCGGTTTTCAACCATTTTCTCGATACGTGCTTGACCCCAATCTGGAATCCAACGTACACCTTTGATTTCGCCTAATGCTTGTTGACGTAAACCCTGTGTTTCCATACCGATAAACCATTGCGGTGTCGCACGGAAAATAATCGGAGTTTTGTGGCGCCAGCAGTGTGGGTAGCTGTGTTTGATTTTCTCAACTTTTAATAAGTTGCCCACTTCTTGTAATTTTTCAACAACCAATGGATTCGCTTCAAATACGCCTTTGCCTGCAAAGAATTCAGTCGTTGAAATAAATTTACCGTCATTAGATACAAGACCCGCCATCGGTAAATTATATTTTTGTCCTACAATAAAGTCGTCCAAACCATGATCTGGTGCAGTATGTACTAAACCTGTACCGCCATCAGTGGTCACGTGATCACCTAAAATTACTGGTACAGTGAAATCATAGAACGGATGATTAAAGCGTACTAACTCAAGAGCTTGACCTTTTACTGAACCTAAAATTTCAACTTGTTCTACGCCCACGGCTTTCGCTACAGATTCAACTAATTCAGCGGCCAAGATCACACGCTCATCGCCAAGTTGTACTAAGTTGTATTCTAAGTCTGCATTTACCGCAATCGCACGGTTAGATGGCATTGTCCAAGGTGTGGTTGTCCAAATCACCGCAGATAATTTGCCATGGCCTTTGCCTACTGCGTTAAATTTCTCTTCAATTTCAACCGCACTTACTGCGGGAAAACGCACATAGATAGACGGAGAAACTTTGTCTTCATATTCCACTTCTGCTTCTGCTAGAGAAGAACCACAATCCAAACACCAGTGCACTGGTTTTGAACCTTTGTATAAGTGGCCGTTAGCAATGACTTTACCAAGGGTACGGATGATGTTTGCTTCGGTATCGAAGTTCATCGTTAAATAAGGATTATCCCAATCGCCCAACACACCTAAACGGATAAAGTCTTTTTTCTGCCCTTCTACTTGTTCTGCAGCATATTCACGACATTTTTGACGGAATTCAGCTGCCGTAATTTTCTCGTTTGGTTTGCCTACTAAACCTTCTACTTTTAATTCAATTGGCAAGCCATGACAGTCCCAACCTGGGATATAAGGCGAGTCAAAACCTAATGCGGTTTTGGATTTAACAATAATATCTTTCAGAATTTTATTAACGGCGTGACCGATATGAATATTGCCGTTCGCATACGGAGGGCCATCGTGCAAAATAAAGGATTTTTTACCTTTAGTCGCTTGGCGGATTTTTTGATACAACTGTTTGTCATACCAATTTTTTAACATTACAGGTTCGCGTTTGGCTAAATCGCCACGCATAGGGAAACCTGTTTCAGGTAAATTTAACGTGTTTTTGTAATCAACTGTCATGTTATTTTCCAAT
>CAJPKS010000078.1:0-7861 GCA_905371285.1 Haemophilus sp. HMSC068C11
AAATTAAATTGATCCATTAGCTATATCTACACACTTGTAAACCATTTGTTTTGTATCGTATTGTCCTTCAAATTCTTTTTAAATAATATTTAAAACATCTGGCAATTTCGCCAACTGATTCACCAACAAATCAAAAGTGCGGTCAGATTTTACAGTGATTTTTATCTGAACTTTAGTTTCTACCAATGCCATATCCATATTAGTCACAGTAAAGCCACGTAAACGAATAACGCGTAATATGCGTTCTAAAACCTCTGGACGATGTTGAGCAGTCAATTCAAAAGTATATTGATTCATCTTAAATTTCCTCCAACATATCAGCATTACACGCACCTGGTGGGACTAATGGCCATACGCATTCCTCCGGAGGAATGCATACTTGTAGTAAATAAGCGGTTTCGCTATTTAATAAGCGATTAAGTGCTTCATCCACCTCATCAGCACACTCAATGCGTTCAGCTGGAATATCAAAGGCTTTCGCCAGCATCACGAAATCAGGGTTATCTTCTAAAATGGTTTCTGAACGGCGTTTGTTCCAGAAAAGGTCTTGCCATTGACGCACCATACCAAGACGTTGGTTATCTAACAGCAAAATTTTTACGGGTAATTTGCCGCGTTTGATTGAACCTAATTCTTGAATGTTCATCATTAATGAACCATCACCTGTCACTAAAATCACTTCATCATGAGGGCGTGCTTTTTTCGCACCCACTGCTGCAGGTAAACCAAATCCCATGGTGCCGAACCCCGCAGAGGTAATATAGTTTTCTGGTGCGAAATGGCGCATATGTTGTGCAGACCACATTTGATGTTGGCCCACATCGGTACAAATCACGGCATTTTGAGGTTTACGCTGTGAAAGTGTGTTGAGCAATGACCAAGGGTCAATCGGTCGATTGCCTGTGTTGTCGATATAAGTGAAATCAAGTTTAGCTTTCAGTGCTTGAATATGCGCACGCCAATCATCAATCGCAAGCGGGATGCTTAAAGCTTCTAAGGCTTGAATTAAATCACCTTGAAGGGCAACATTGGCAACACGGAGTTTGTTGATTTCTGCCGCATCAATATCACAATGAATCACTTTGGCGTGTGGCGCAAAACTGTCTAATTTACCGGTCACACGGTCATCAAAACGTGCACCGCACACTAACAATAAATCACATTCGTGCACGGCAATGTTTGCTGGTCTTGTGCCGTGCATACCAATCATGCCCATATAAACGGGATCGGTCGGGTCAATTGAGCCTAAACCTTTCAATGTCGAAACAGACGGCATTTTGGTAATTTGTAGGAATTTTCTGACCGCTTGCGTTGCGTTTGCCATACCTACGCCACCACCAACATAAAGCACGGGTTTTTTCGCTTGCGACAATAACGCTTTGGCTTCAGCTAATTTTAATTCTGAAAGTGCGGTTGGTTTTACGATAGGTTTGACAATAGGTTTGATATGTTCAGGTACATCGCTCACTTGGATGTTGCGAGGCACATCAATGAGAACTGGACCAGGTCTGCCACTTTGTGCAATTTGGAAAGCAGAAGCAATAATTTCGGGGAGTTCTTCGATGGATTGCACAATGTAGCTGTGCTTGGTGCAAGCTAGGGATAAGCCTAAAACGTCGGCTTCTTGGAAAGCATCGGTACCGATAAGAGGAGCAGCCACTTGGCCAGTAAATGCGACGAGTGGCACTGAATCAGCAAAGGCATCGCCTAAACCTGTTACTAAGTTGGTTGCACCTGGACCTGATGTTGCGACACAAACGCCGACTTTGCCTGTAGAGCGCGCATAACCAATCGCCGCTATCGCGGCACCTTGTTCGTTACGGCAAAGAAGATGGTCAAGACCTGAGTCATAGATGGCATCGTAGGTTGGCATGATTGCCCCGCCTGGGTAGCCGAAAAGATCGGTTACACCGTGCGCTTTTAAACATTCGATAATGAGTTGTGCGCCTGTCATGTTGCTTCCCGTTTTTATGATTATTAAATAATTTTATGAATATTGAAGTTTTGCATTGTAGCGGAATTTTTCGCCTTTGGTTAGGTTTTCGCGAAAAAACAAATGAAAAAAACACGATAACTAAGATTATCGTGTTTTTTGATAAGAAGTGCGGTCAGAAAACGTAGTGTTTTCTACACAAAATTAGAAGCCTGCTTGTTTTTCTAATTGTTCAACAAGCGCATCATCTAAGCCCAATGCTTGAGCTAAATCTGCTAAGAAAATGATTTCTTTGCGAGATAAATCTTTGCTTACTAAACGTGCAGCTAAGTATACATTGCTTGCAAGTGCAGTATCATTGCCTACAAGACGTGCAATCTCGTTGATAGAAATTGGATTTTGGATTTCTTGTTCAAGCCATTGCGCTAATTCAGGGTTGTTACCCGCTTCATTTGCGATAGTTTGTTTTTCATCTTCAGTGATTTCACCGTCTGCTGCCGCTGCGGCAATCATAGTACGTAAAATTAATTCACCCGCATCGACATGGCTTGATGAATTTAATACATCAAACGCATTTTCTGAAATGTTTGGTTGGCTATTTTGTTGGGATTTTTGATAGTTTTGGTATGCTTGGTAAGCAAGATTACCTAATACAGCAAGTGAGCCTAATTTTGCTAAGCTTGCACCGCCGCTACGGCCTAAAATCATTGATAAAATACCGCCTAATGCTGCACCACCGCCTACTTTGGTGAGAGAGTCGATTGTTTGGTTGCCGGTTTCAAGTTTGCTTGCAGAGTTTTTAGCAACATCTAAAACTTGATTTAAAATGCTGTTGAGATCCATAAATGTTTCCTTTTGGTTGTTAATAGAGATTAAATTCGGCCTTTGGACAGTGATTTTTAAAAAAAATTCATTATTTTTAACCGCACTTTAAATCAAATTCTTGACTCGGTTTTAGAATTCATTATATTGAAACCTTTCTTCATTCAAAAGGAACTTAATATGACGCAGTCAAACGCAAAGCGTGAGACCTTTTCTGGTCGGAAGGCATTTATTATGGCGGCGATTGGATCCGCTGTTGGCTTAGGAAACATCTGGCGTTTCCCTTATACCACTTATGAAAATGGTGGCGGTGCATTTATTATCCCTTACCTTATTGCACTTTTAACCGCCGGCATTCCATTGCTTTTCTTAGATTACGCAATTGGTCATCGCCATCGTGGTGGTGCTCCGCTTTCTTATCGTCGCTTTAACCCACACTTTGAAGTGTTTGGTTGGTGGCAAGTAATGGTAAATGTCATCATCGGTCTTTACTACGCGGTAGTATTAGGTTGGGCGGCAAGTTATACCTATTTCTCACTTAATTCTGCGTGGGGCGATCAACCGATTGATTTCTTCCTACATGAATTCTTAAAAATGGGCGATATCAGCAATGGTGTGAGCTTTGAGTTTGTCGGCATGGTAACTGGTCCATTAATTGCTGTATGGTTAGTGGCGTTAGGCGTGCTTTCTTTAGGTATTCAAAAAGGGATTTCTAAATCTTCAGATATCTTAATGCCTGTTTTAGTCGTGATGTTTGTGGCATTAGTGGTTTATTCTTTATTCTTACCAGGTGCAGAAAAAGGCTTGAATGCACTATTTACACCAGACTGGTCAAAACTCTCTAATCCGAGCGTGTGGATTGCGGCTTACGGTCAAATCTTCTTCTCTCTTTCCATCTGTTTCGGGATTATGATTACGTATGCATCGTACTTGAAAAAAGATTCTGATTTAACAGGTAGCGGTTTGGTTGTTGGCTTTGCAAACTCGAGCTTTGAAGTACTTGCCGGTATCGGTGTATTTGCGGCATTAGGTTTCATCGCAACTGCACAAGGCGTAGAAGTGAGCGAAGTGGCAAAAGGTGGTATTGGTTTAGCCTTCTTTGCATTCCCAACTATTATTAACAAAGCACCATTCGGTGAAGTATTAGGGGTATTGTTCTTTGGTTCATTAACCTTTGCGGCATTAACCTCATTTATCTCTGTTATTGAAGTAATTATTTCAGCGATTCAAGATAAACTCCGTTTACGTCGAGCAAAAGCGACCTTTGTTGTTGGTTTGCCAATGATGGTAGTATCGGTCATTTTATTCGGTACAACAACCGGCTTACCAATGCTTGATGTATTAGATAAATTCGTGAACTACTTTGGTATCGTTGCAGTGGCATTTGTTTCATTAATTGTGATTGTAGCAAATGAAAAATTAGGCTTATTAGGCAACCACTTAAATCAAAGCTCTTCATTCAAAGTCGGTTTCCTATGGCGTTTATGCATTGTAATCACCACGGGTATTCTTGCCTTTATGTTATTGAGTGAAGGTGCGAAGGTATTTACAGAAGGTTATGAAGGCTATCCAAGCTGGTTTGTCAATATCTTTGGTTGGGGTATGGCAATTTCGCTAGTGGTCGTTTCGTTCATTCTTTCTCGTTTAAAATGGAAAAATGAAGACAACTTCAAGCTTGAAGAAAAAGGAGAATAAAGATGACAAGTATTGCAATTACAATGATGATTGTGGCGCTTTTTGTGATTTGGGGCGGCTTGATCTTTTCCTTAATCAGACTTCCAAGAGAAGAAAAATAAGGTCAAAATTGACCGCACTTTGAAATAAGTAGGGCGTGCTGAGCACGCCCTTTTTTGTTATTTCGATAAATCGATTTGATATACCGCAAATCCAACTTCATCGGTGCCGACTTTCTTCATTGGGTATTGCGCATTGTCTTGAATAAATTTCGCCGCTTGTTCGCTTGGTGAGGTTTCAAAACGTACATCTAATTTATCGTTACCTTTAATCGGTGCAAAACGCCAGTTTTTATCCGCACTAGGATTTACATGGCCATTTTTTTCGCTTTCTGCTTTGATGTAATCCGCAAGAATTTGGCGGTTTTCATCTGGAGAAGCATAAACAATGTGCGCATCGCCCGTGCCTGGGAATTTATTACCGTAAGCACGATAGTTGTTGGTCGCAATTAGGAATTCTGCTTTTGGATCAACCGGTTTACCTTGGTAGGTTAAATTCACTACACGGTGTGAGTTCGGGTTAATCAATTTACATTCGCCGTCATAACGCGGTGGTTGAGTCAGGTCGAATTCATAATTTACGCCGTCAATCACATCGTAGTTATAAGTACGGAAACCGTCCCAATCAAGTAAAGATTGTGGTTTGTCGCTGGTAGGATCGATTTGTTTGAACATACCTGCGCTACATTCTAACCACTCTTTCAGTTCTTCACCTGTTGCTTTGACAACAACTAAGGTATTTGGATAGAGGTATAAGTCTGCTGCGTTACGGAACGTTAATTCACCTTTGTTCACTTCTGTATAGCCAGTAGGGTCATTTTTACGTCCACCTGCTTTAAATGGTGCGCCTGCACTCAAAATTGGTAAGCCCGCCATTGCAGCAACACTTGGTGCTACTTTTTCGACATAAGCTTTTTGTGCTTGGTTCACAATTTGAATGGTTGGGTCATCTTGCACTAGGGCTAAGTAGCTATACATGTTATCGGTCGCTTTACCGATTGGCTGTGCCACAAATTCACGGGTGGCTTCATGCACAGGTTTTAAAAGTGCGGTCAATTCGGCATCACTTTCTGTGGTCGCTTTTTTGTTTTCAGCATCATAAATTGGGCGAAGTACTGCTTTACCATCAGCCACTAACCATTTGCCGTTGTGTTGAGCAAGGGTTAAGTCGATTACACTGATGTTGTTTGCCCAGTAGCCAGCCATACTTTCAGGTACGCCTTTTACAGTACCTTTAGCAATATCTGCATTTGGTGATTTTGCGAACTCTTTATTCGGGAATAAACGGTGGGAGTGACCGAAAACAATCGCATCAATGTGTGGTACATCAGCAAGGTAGAATGCTGAGTTTTCTGCACCCTCTTGATATGGCTCATCTGATGGGCCTGTGTGAGCAAGTGCCACAATAATATCGGCGCCTTTTTGTTTCATTTCTGGCACATATTTTTGTGCAGTTTTCACGATATCGCGCGTTTCTACTTTGCCTTGTAAGTTTGCTTTATCCCACACCATAATTTGTGGTGGCACAAAACCGATATAACCGATGTTTAGTTTATGTGTTTTACCTTGGCTATCCACCACTTCTTTGGTTTGAATGACATAAGGCGTGAAATATGGCTCTTCAGTACCGACTTTCACTACGTTGGCATTGATGATTGGGAATTTCGCTTGTTTAATCGCATCGGCTAAATAGTCTAAGCCATAGTTAAATTCGTGGTTACCTAATGTGCCCACTTCATAGTGCATCGCATTTAAGCAATCTACAGCTGGGTTTGGTTTGCCTTCTTTATAACCTTTCGCTGCTTGATAGTCAGCAATTGGGTTACCTTGGATTAAGTCCCCGTTATCAACTAAAACGCTGTTTTTCACCTCTTTACGTGCTTGACGAATCAAGCTTGCTGCACGGGTAAAACCGAATTTCTCAGTAGGTGCATCTTTGTAGTAATCGAAGTCAGTCAAAAAACTGTGAATATCGGTCGTTGCTACGATACGTAAATCGACTTGTGTGTCGCTTTTCGCAAAAGCAAAACGGCTCGCACTCAACGCTAAAATACTGCTTGCGCCAAGTTGGATGAAATCTCTTCTGTTGATCATATGTGCTCCTGTTGTGTGAGAATCGACGGGATTTTAAATCTCTTTTATATATAAAGAAAGCGCAATATAAAGTTCTGGAATAAAGTGTGATGAGCATCACAAAATAAAGGATTGAATTCGGTTGCAAAACTTCACGTTTGGGACAAAAATAGGCTATCCAATCCGCTAAAAATTAAGTCATTCACAGTAAGGTAGCCTGCATTTATTGATGGCATCCGATAAGGAGATCGCTATGGCTTTTAATCTTAAAAATAGACACCTATTGAGTCTTGTTCATCATTCAGAACGCGAAATTAATTATTTGTTAGATTTATCACGTGATTTGAAACGTGCTAAATATGCTGGAACTGAACAACCTAAGCTTCAAGGTAAAAATATCGCACTTATTTTTGAAAAGACCTCAACGCGTACTCGTTGTGCTTTTGAAGTTGCAGCTTATGATCAAGGTGCTCGAGTGACTTACATTGATCCAAATTCCTCTCAGATTGGACATAAAGAAAGCATGAAAGATACTGCGAGAGTTCTCGGGCGGATGTATGATGCGATTGAGTATCGAGGTTTTAAACAAAGTACCGTGCAAGAACTTGCGGATTATGCTGGAGTGCCGGTGTTTAATGGTTTAACGGATGAGTTTCATCCTACACAAATGCTCGCGGATGTTCTCACGATGATTGAGCATTGTGACAAGCCACTTCATCAAATAAGTTATGTGTATATTGGTGACGCACGCAATAACATGGGGAATTCTCTTTTACTAATTGGATCAAAACTAGGGATGGATGTGCGAATTTGTGGCCCTAAGGCTCTATTACCTGAAGCCAGTTTTATTGAAATGTGTAAAGGTTTTGCTAAAGAAAGCGGTGCGCGGATTACTGTAACGGAAGATATCGATAAAGCTGTAAGCGGCGTTGATTTTGTGCATACTGATGTTTGGGTTTCAATGGGTGAACCATTAGAAGCTTGGGGAGAACGTATTAAGTTATTACTTCCTTATCAAGTAACGCCTGAACTCATGAAGCGTACAGGTAATCCAAAAGTAAAATTCATGCACTGTTTACCTGCATTCCATAATAGCGAAACCAAAGTGGGTCGCCAAATTGCTGAAAAGTATCCTGAATTAGCAAACGGCATTGAAGTGACTGAAGAGGTATTTGAGTCGCCGATGAATATTGCATTTGAGCAAGCAGAAAACCGTATGCATACGATTAAAGCAGTCATGGTAGCGAGTTTAGCTTAGTAAAGATCTCGATAAATGAGTACATTTATTAATCATCTATTT
>CAJPKS010000079.1:0-7785 GCA_905371285.1 Haemophilus sp. HMSC068C11
TCTTGTATCCCTGGCAATTCCATTTAACTCGACACAAAATTTTGATTTTTATTTTACCTTTTTGGTAAAAGCAAGAGGTATTTATTTAAGCTAATTTTCAGTAAATGTTTCAATTTGTTCCTTTCTTACAGTCCAAATCGACATGCTACTGGTTGAACGTAGTATTATTGTCCAATCTTTATATTGACTTCTTTCAGTATAATTTAGATTATTTTTACTATAGAAAACAAAGAACAAAAATAATCACTTAATTTATAAAAAAACCGCCTTTCGGCGGTTAAAAAGTACAATATAAGAAACTAAAGGGATCAGACTACGTCATATTTTAATTTAATGTGTTGACCTAAAATTTTTGCGTCAAGACCTATTTGTTTCTATGTATCTCATATTTAGTGATTAGATACATTCAATGATTTAGTTAGATTAGTTTAATCCAATGATTTCCCAACGGTTGTGAGATTGACCATCGATTTTGCCTTTTTTCACGTTTGTGATGTAATCGATCATCATATTTTGGATGGTACCTTTTTCACGGCCCATTGCCACTTTAGACTCCCAAAGTACCGGAATTTGTTGGCCTTCCCAAATGCCGCCTTTACCGTTTAATTGAGCGAAACGATATGAGTTCATACCCACTTTTAATTTCATGTCATCAGTTACCGGTTTGCCGTCAGCAAGGGTTAAATCAACGATTTTGCTACCTCGTGGATTACGTAAGTCAATTTTGTAATTTACGCCACCGAAAATGTCGTAAGTCACATATTTTGATTTTTTACGTTCCGCATTGTAACGGTATTCAGTGTCACCCGGTTGGATGGTATCGAAGTAGTTCGCAGACCATTCCATATATTCTTTTAATTGTTTACCGGTCAGTTCATAAACGGTGACATCACCACCTGCATAACGATAGTTAAAGATGATGTCTTTTTTCTTGATATCGCCTTTATCCATACGTGCTTTTTGATGGTCGAAAGAGAAAGTCACCACATCTGCACCGCTGTAATGTTGTTCAACATCATTAATGAATGAAGACAAACCAGTATCTTTTGAGAATGCAGCAGATACACCGTGTTTAGTTTCTTGAGGTACCATTTCATTCGCTGTTTGACCGATTACTACGTTGTTTAATTCACGTAATTTCTCGTGATAAGGTTTGTAGATTTCCACAATTTTCTTATCTGCTTCAAGTGCTTTAACTGGAACCGTTTTAGATTCTTTCTTCACTAATTTCACTTCTTTTTTATCGTTGATATCAAAAGTGAGATCCACTTCAGATACCACGGTACCGTAACGGTGTGGTTCAGTGATTAGTGTGTTTTTAATGATTTCACTTGGCACATCTTTGTGCATGTGACCCGCGATAACCACATCAATACCATCTACTGCATTGATCACATCACGCATACCGGTATCAGGAATATTATTTTCATTATCGATACCCATGTGGGTCACCGCAATAATCGCATCCACACCTTTTGCTTTTAATTTCTCAACTTGCGTACGCGCTTCTTCTGTCGGTGAAGTAAATTTCATGTCTTTTAAGTTGCCCGTATCTTCTTCAAATTTTGCTGACATTGGGGTACTTAAACCAATAATCCCTAACTTCACGCCATCTTTTTCGATGATGGTTGTCGCATCGATATAACGTTTGTCATTTTTCTTATGATAGAAGTTTGCGGTTAATTTTTTCGCTTTGATATCTTTGAGGATTTCATCTAATGCTTTCATCCCAAAGTTAAACTCGTGGTTACCCAATACGAAAATATCATAATTCATTTCGTTTAATACTTTTGGAATCGGGTGATCTTTATAGTATTTTTTATCTTTTGCAAACACATCGATTTGGTTATCTTGGATCGCATCACCGACTTCCACTAACACCACGTTTTTATTATTTTTACGCACATCTTTCACATAAGTTGCAATTTGTGCATAAGAACCAGATTTGTCCTCTACGTCTGCACCATAGCTCCAAGGTACGATACGACCGTGAACATCGGAGGTCCCTAATAATTTAATATTCACTTCTTGCGCCATTGCAGTACTAATTGCAGAAAGCGCAAATAATGAGCAAAGTAATTTTTTCATAGGATTTCCTTTAAAGTTGCACAAAGTGCAGTTAAAAATGCCGGAGAATTATAGCGGTGAATCGATTGCTGACATAATTTTATTTTGAAGAAAAATTAAATTTGTGAGCCCGATCACATTTCATTTGGAGGATTAATGTCCTGTTTGAGAAAACAAGTTAATCACTAAAACACCGCTGATAATCAATGCCATACCAATCAGCCCAGCGGTATCGATTTTCTGACCAAAAGCGAAATACGCCACGATCGCGGTCAGAACAATGCCAACACCCGACCAAATGGCGTAAACCAAGCCCACGGAAAGCGTTCGGAAAACGATGGAGACAAAATAAAACGAAATGGCATATAGCGCCAATGAGCCAACGGTGGGTAAAAGTTTGGTAAAGCCATCACTGACTTTTAATAAATTCGTTGCCACGATTTCAAGGCAAATCGAAATAGCGAGTAATGTCCAAGGATTCATATCAATCAAAACGTAAAGTAGAAAACGCTATTCTACCTTAAGCGGCTGATGGATGTAACCGAATTTGACGAGCCATGGCTTGCATATAAGGCGCCGTTTGTTCAAAGAAATAACGATAAGAGGCACATAAATAATTATGTGGATTGGGTTCATTTTTGAGAGAAACAAAACGATGTTTCGGGCAGCCACCATAACAGAGTTTACGAAACTCACAATGACGGCAAAGTGCGGTCAATTTTTGTGATTTTTCTAAACCGAATTGTTGCTGTTTACTGGAAAACACAATCTCTGTTAAAGGTTGCTGAGTTAAATTGCCGACCTTGTATTCGGGATACACAAAATGATCGCAAGTATACACATCGCCATTAGCTTCTGTGATAAGCGATTGCCCGCAAGTAGGTTGATGAACACAGGTTGTGGAAG
This sequence comes from Haemophilus sp. HMSC068C11, assembly GCA_905371285.1. GTDB lineage: Bacteria > Pseudomonadota > Gammaproteobacteria > Enterobacterales > Pasteurellaceae > Haemophilus_D. Next base: position 2,974 of record CAJPKS010000079.1, read on the forward strand.
GATAACCAAGCCATTGTCCAAGCAGATTATCAAACTGCGACACATAAATTTTTCCTACATCATGCTCATACCATTCATGAAAGACATCCACGAGAAATTGTCCATAACCTTCTGATGGTACTGAAAAATCAGTGACAGATTGTGTTTGGGCATGACGTTCAACGATAGGAATAAACTGCATATAAGTCGCTCCAAGCTGTTTGAGCGCTAAATAAGTTTCTCTTCCTTTTTGCCAATTTTGATCGTTAATGACGGTCAGGGTGTTAAATTCCACACCATATTCTTGAAGTAGATTTAACGCTTTCACAGTTTTTTCAAAGGTGGGATTGCCGTTACCTGAAATACGATAACGATTATGCACAGCACTTAAACCATCAATAGAAAGTCCAATGAGAAAATGATGTTGTTTGAAAAATGCAGTCCATTGCTGATTAAGGGCAATGCCATTGGTTTGAAAGGCGTTTGTGATCTGTTTGCCTTGGGCAAATTCCTGCTGATATTCAACGGCTTGTCGATAAAAATCTAAGCCTAAAAGAGTGGGTTCACCACCTTGCCAAGCAAATTCAACCACATTGCCGGCGTGAGATTGAATATAGTTTTTGACGTAATGTTTTAAGGTGTCTTTCGACATAAAAGGCGCATGTTGCCCAAACTGTTCTGATTTTTCCAAATAGAAGCAATATTCACACTGAATGTTACAGTGAAAACTGCTTGGTTTCGCCATTAAGTGAAAATGAGCTTGTGGTGGAAAAACAGACATCAACCATCCTTTGTTACAACATTATTTATGAACTGATATTCGATCAAATGCGCCATTTTGTTTGAGTTCTTTTGCAATACGAATCGCGGTTTCAGTTTCACAGCCAGCATATTCTGCAATTTCGCGATATGTCCAATTATAATCAGGAAAATGTTGTTTGAGAAAATACAAACTATCCATCACGCGATCTAAGGTGCGTAAATAGGCACTTTTTGCTAAACGCTCTTCGGCTTCGCGTAGTTCATCTGCCAAGATCTGCAGTAAACATTGGCTCATCACCGTATTATGCGTAAAAAACTCGCTCACTACATTGGGCTTGATGCGAGTAATCTCTGCATCAATTAAGACTTTCGCATTGCAATGATAGTGTTTATCCGTCATGGATAATAAGGTTCGGAAACCAAAATAATCCCCTTTGGAATATAACCGCACCAAGCTTTCCTTGCCATTTTCAAGGGTATGAAATAAGCCAATCAAGCCTGATTGCACATAATAAAATTCATGTGCCGCCTCACCTTGTTGATACAAGAAGGAGCCTTTCGGCAAGTGATGTAACTCGGTGAGCTGACAATGTGATAACTCAGTAGGCTTGATTGAGCAATTTTCCATAAACGTCCTTCAAAGTGCGGTCAGTTTTTTCTTTGTTTTTTATACTTCATGAATAATTCGATATACCCAGTTTTCTAGCGGATCATTTAAGCGTTTCATTTCTTGACGCATTTCTTCTAGCATCTCTTTTTTAACAGCTTCATATTCTGGCTTATAGAACAAATTATGCATTTCAGCCGGATCATTTTTTACGTCATAAAGCTCACAAATGTCCGATGCATTAAACACCAATTTATAGTCTTTACGGTGCCACATACGTTGTTCAAAGTAAACGAAATGCCCCGCTAACTGTGCCAATATCCCTTTTCGTTGATTATCTTGATGTTGACGAACGATCGGCAAAATACTTTCCCCTTCAAAGGCGGAAGGAATCGGCTGATTAGCTAAATCATAAACCGTAGAGGTTAAATCATGGAGATAGACAAGATTATCATCTTGTTGATTAACACGATTTGAATTCGGGTCTTTGATAATCATCGGAATGTTGTAGGTGGTATCAAACATGAACTCCCCTTTCTCAATCATTCGATGAGCGCCCATCGCATCACCATGATCAGCGGTTGCCACAATAAAAGTGCGGTCATAAATACCTTTGTTTTCTAAAAAAGTAAACAACTCGCCAATTGCATCATCAATCAAGGTGATATAACCCCAGAATTTTGTGATCACTTCTTTCCAATGATCTTCACTCGCTTCCCACATCCCCCACATTTTAGAGATGGTACGATAATGTCCTGGTTTGCCTTCTAGCGGTTTGAAGAAACTTTCATCTAGTACCACATCTTCTTTTCGATACATGGAATAATACGGTTCTGGCACAATACAAGGCGTATGCGGTCCCCAGAAATTAATCCATGTGAAGAACGGTTTGTTTTCAGCAAGTGATTCACTAATATAGCTTTTCGCTTCATCAATAATGAAATATGGGATGGTTTGTTCTTTTGTGCCTGAAAGCAAACCACACAGCTCTTGCACGCGTAAATGTGGATTATCACCGAAATAAGCACGACTCACTTCTGGAATCTCATAACCTTTTTCATCTAACCATTCTTTATAACGATTGGAATGTGTCGGCGGTTGGTTGAACACTAAATTTTTATATACGCCACTGCCTGGATAACCATAGCCATCAAAGTTATGTCCTTTAATGCCGTAATCTTCCGGTACAGACTTTGTACCCACGTGCCATTTACCCACAACATAGGTGTTATAGCCGTCTAGTTTACCGATATTTGGTGCGGCTTCACTCACTTCACCTGTACCGCCTTTTTCACCATTACGAATGATGCCATGAGTAGATGGCATTAAACCGGTAAAGAGCGAAGTCCGAGCGGGTCCACAAACGGAAGCGGGCGTAAAAGCATTATTAAAACGTACGCCATCTTTAGCTAGACGGTCAATATTCGGGGTTTTAACGATCTGATGACCATAAGCACCCAGCATATCTTTACGCACCTGGTCGAGTAAAATATAGATAATGTTCATACACAATCCTTATCTATTTTAAGGGCGTACGTGATGTACGCCCGACTGCTTAATGTTGGTTAGAAAGATGTAATTGATGTTCTGTTTTTTCATTTTTTGGTCTAAAGACAATCAACACGATGAGTTGTAATACCGCATATACTTCCAACACTAACATTGGATTGCCATCTGGTGAAGCAATACCAATTGGTGATAAGAATGCATAAAGCGCAATTAAACCAAGAATTAATGAAACAGATGTTACTTTAATATATTTCCAATTGGTTAAGTCCACGTCGCCTTTGTTGATGGTATTTTCCACATAAGGTTCACGTTTTAAGAATTGACCTAGAATCAACATGAAAACAACATCAAATACGAATAATCCGCCCATGACATACACGAAATTGATTTTCACATTGAACACCCAAACAATACTGAAATAAAGTACTACGTGTACAAGTAAAGCAATACGTGCAGCCAAGCCAGAAACGGTTTTATTAAATAAGCCAACAGCAAATAACGCCACGATTGGAATATTCACAAAACCGGCAAAGCGTTTAGTGATTAAGAAGATACCATCTGTACCGAACATCAAAAGTGGGCCAATAATCATGGTCACAATTGCCATAATGGTAGAGACTTTTTTCGCATAGACGATCAACTCTTGATCGGTACGTTGTTTTTTACTGATAGATGGTAATAAGTCTTTACAATAAATGGTCGCTGCAGAGTTTAAGAAAGAGTTAAAGGTACTTAAAATTGCGCCAAAAAGTGCGGCAATAAAGAAGCCCTGTAATGCGGTCGGCATCACTTTATTGACCAATAATGGATAAGACGTATCAATTGGATTTAAGCCTTCACCTAAAATATGGAAACTCAATAAACCCGGTAAATTAAGAATAATCGGTAATGTGAGTAGGAAAAGCGCTGCAATTAAAATCCCTTTTTGACCCGATGCTAAATCCTTCGCCCCTAAGCAACGTTGTACTATGGCTTGGTTCGTTGTCCAATAGAAGAAGTGAACAACCATAATACCGGTAAAAATTGTTGGCCAAGGAGTAGTATCTGTTGAGCTACCAATGGCGTTCCATTTTTCAACGTGGGTGGTAGTGATGATATTCAAGCCTTCAGAAATGCTACCATTCCCTAAATAAAGCAATGCAAATACAGGCACAAGCAATGCACCAATCACTAAGATTACGGCATTGATAGTATCGGAAACTGCCACCGCTTTTAACCCGCCAAAAATCGCATAAATCGCACCGACAACACCAATAGCAATCACCGTATAGACAATTGCTTGAGCGTAGCTTAATCCAAAGATCGTTTCTAGATTGAAGATTTTGTTAAAGGCAATTGCCCCAGTATAAAGTGCGGTCGGAATAACGATTAAAAGATAGAAGACCAAGAATAATCCTGACATAATCAAACGAGTTTGACGGTCAAAGCGATTTTCAAAGAATTCAGGAATAGTGGTATAACCGTTACGCAAATATTTCGGCAACATATAAAGCGCCAAGAAACAAAGCGGAATCACCGTTGGCACAGTCCACGCAATAATAGAAAAGTTGTTTTGATAAGAAACGGCATTCACGCCAATCAATTGCTCAGTAGAAAGTGAAGTTAGCACCATTGAGCAACCAATCACAATACCGCTTAATCCTCGTCCCGCTAAGAAATAACCTTTCGAGGTGGTTAAATCATCGTTTTTCGTCCGTAGCCATGAAATATAGGCTACCAAAGCTGTTACGATGAGGAAACTCGAAACTGTTAATAGCATACGCTCCTCCTTGTAGAATCCATTATTAATATCCATTTATAGACTACTGCTAGGTGTATAAAGAGCATATGATAATTGTCATACTGATTGTGTGAGAAGGATCACAAAATTAAAATAAAGTCTGTTTTTATAGATAATTATGAGCAAGATCATAAATTATTTATTTATCCAAAAGAATAATAATGCCGTACTCCCA
>CAJPKS010000080.1:0-7676 GCA_905371285.1 Haemophilus sp. HMSC068C11
AAAATGTGAAGTTTCTCACAAAATCAACTTTTTTCATTCGTCTCATCATTTCTTTTTGTTATACTCGTCCGCCCTATCGAAGACTTTCTATAAATTGATTTATTGATTAAAAAGGAAAGACAATGAAAAAAACATTAATTGCAGCACTACTTGGCTTCTCTGCGCTCGCGCAAGCACATGAAGTTTGGGTTGCAACACCAGCACAACTTGCTTCTAATAGCGTTTTAAAAGCTGATTTAGCTTATGGTGACTACCCCTACGTTGAAAAAATTCCTGAAAAACGTCTTGCTATTTTTCCACCGATGGAACTCATCAATCAAGATGGTGAAATGCAAACATTAGTACAAAAAGGTGAAAACTACCAATATCAATCAGAAAAACCGTTAAAAGACGGTTCATATTGGGTAACAGCGACTTATAAACCAACTTTCTGGTCACAAAATAATGAAGGTTGGAAAATGGATAACTTACAAGGCACACCAAATGCATTCTATTGCGAACAAACTCAAATGTTTGGTAAAGCCTTTACTGTAGTGGGCAAAAAACCATTAAATGCAGATATGGCAATGACACGCCTCGGCTTACCACTTGAAATCGTGCCACTTAAAGATCCGAAAACAATTAAAGCGGGTGAAGCTTTCCCTGTTCAGATTTTCTATAAAGACCAACCACTTGCAGGTGAAACGATTATCGCAACCTCTGATACATTTGTTGTAAAAGATATGGAAGCGGCAACATCTCACCGTGAGCCGCAAGCCTTTTCTGGTAAAACAGACAAAGAAGGTAAAGTTAACTTTATTCCATTAATTGAAGGCGTTTGGAAACTTAAAGTGATTCATAAAGAACCATTTGAAGATCAAAAAGTTTGTCAACATTCAGCGAATTCGCGACGTTAATTCTCCCTGTTGGTAAAGCTAGAGCTAAACTCCCACCAAAACCAGAACATCATCATTAATCATAAAAAAGTGCGGTCAAATTTAACCGCACTTTTTTAATATGTTCTTAACGCTGGAGGTTGGTAATGTTTAATAAAGGTTTCAATTTTTTGAAGATCATTCGAGAATAGAATCTTCTCAAAATCACCTTGAGTAAAGAAGCCTTCTTTCACCATATGGCTAAAAAAGGACTTTAGTGAATCAAAATAACCTTTTTCATTAAACAAAATACAAGGATTATTATTTTTCCCAATTCGTGCCCAAGAAATCACCTCAGCAATCTCTTCTAAAGTGCCAGGTCCGCCAGGCAAAGCGATATAAGCATCACCGAGCTCAATCATTTTATTTTTTCGCTCAGACATGCTTTCAACAACCACGGTCTTGGTCAAATTAGGATGTGCAACTTCTCTGTCTTGTAAAAATTGAGGAATAATGCCAATTACCTTGCCTTGATGAGCAAGTACAGTATCTGCAACCACGCCCATTAATCCCAATTTTCCGCCACCATAGACTAAAGTATGTTGACCATCAGCAATCCATTTTCCTAATTTTTTTGCGGCAGCCTGATAGGCAGAATCATGACCTAAACTGGCACCGCAATAAACCGTGATGTTCATCCTACTTTTTCCGTTCTACCCATTTTCCATCAATATAATCCACAATCCATTTTGTGGCTTTGCCATTTTTTTCAGATGTCACATATTGATGTTTTTCTTTACGGCTAAAGCGGATAATAGCTTCATTACCCTCAGGGTCTTTTTGTGGCGCATCGGCTAAATAACGTAATTTTTCCGGTAAACGATCACGATAAAGCGCTAATTCAGCAACTTTTGCTGGTCGAGTTTCACGAGATTTAGGGAAGTTATGTGCTGACATAAACACGCCACTTGCACCATCACGTAATACAAAATACGCATCGGATTTTTCGCATTTCAGTTCAGGGAAATGAACGGGCTCTTCTTTTGGTGGTGCAACTTCGCCGTTTTTCAAAATCTTACGGGTGTTATCACAGCTGGTACAGCCCATATATTTACCAAAACGACCGAGTTTTAAGTGCATATCAGCACCGCATTTATCACATTCTACAATCGGACCGTCATAGCCTTTAATTTTGAATTGGCCTTGTTCAACCAAATAACCATCACAATTCGGATTGTTACCACAAATATGTAATTTACGATGTGGGTCAATGATGTAGCTATCCATCGCGGTACCGCATTTCGGACAACGTTTACGATCCATTAAGGCTTTGGTCTCAGAAGCCTCATCCAATACATTGAGTAATTCTGCTTCTGGAATGAGATTAATCGTTGTTTTACAACGCTCTTTTGGTGGTAATGCATAACCAGAACAACCAAGGAAGACACCTGTACTTGCTGTGCGAATCGCCATTTTGCGGCCACAAGTTGGGCAATCAATATCGGTGAGCACAAGGCTATTCGGCTTCATTCCACCTTCTAACTCATCTAATTCAGCTGTAGAAAGTTGGGTAGAAAAATCTTTGAAAAATTGATTTAACTCAGCCTTCCAATTTTTCTCACCGGATGCAATTTGGTCTAGTATATTTTCCATGTTGGCAGTGAAATCATAGCTCATCAAATCAGTAAAAGATTGATTTAAGCGATCAGTAACGATTTCACCCATTTTCTCGGCATAGAAACGGCGATTTTCAATGCGTACATAACCACGTTCTTGAATAGTTGAAATAATCGCCGCATAAGTAGAAGGTCGACCAATACCACGTTTCTCCAATTCTTTAACCAATGCTGCTTCAGTAAAACGAGCGGGCGGTTTAGTGAAGTGTTGGCTTGGCGAAACTGTTTTTAGTGCTAATGTTTCGTTTAAACTCACAGCCGGTAAAATTTGGTCTTCTGGATTTTTACCTAATTGTGGCAAGACTTTTGTCCAACCATCAAAGCGTAAAATACGGCCTTTGGCTTTCAATTCATAATCACCAGCCATTACAGTGACGGTTGTGCTGTCATATTGTGCAGCCGGCATTTGGCAGGCTACAAATTGACGCCAGATTAAATCATACAAGCGCACGGCATCTTTATCCATACCACTTAAATGATCTGCGAGCGTTTTTACATCAGAAGGACGAATCGCTTCGTGCGCTTCTTGCGCGTTTTCTTTACTCGAGTAGAAATTCGGTTTAGCTGGCAAATAATCTTTACCGAAATGGCTTTCGATATAAGAGCGTGCCATATTTAATGCATCTTGACTCAAGTTGGTAGAGTCAGTACGCATATAAGTGATGTAACCAGCTTCGTATAAACGTTGTGCCAACATCATGGTTTTCTTCACACCAAAACCTAAACGTGTGCTTGCAGTTTGTTGTAAAGTTGAAGTAATAAATGGGGCTCTTGGTTTAGAACCTGTTGGTTTTGTTTCTAAATCTGTGACAACGTAATGTGATTTATTTAAGAAATCGACCGCACTTTGCGCTTCTTTTTCATTTTTCGGCTCAAATTTCTTGCCTTTATATTGCACCACATCCAAACGTAAGTCTTCTTTCTTGCTCGTTTGGGTTAGAGCTTCAATTTCCCAGAACTCTTCTGGTTGGAATGCTTTGATTTCACGTTCACGCTCTACCACCAATTTCACGGCAACAGATTGCACACGTCCAGCTGATAGACCTCGCGCCACTTTCTTCCATAATAATGGCGACACCATAAAGCCTACCACGCGGTCTAAGAAACGACGGGTTTGCTGAGCATTAACCTGGTCCATATTAATGTGGGCAGGATGCTGGAATGCTTTTTCAATTGCTTTCTTCGTAATCTCATTAAATACAACGCGGCTAAAACGACTATCATCGCCACCAATGACTTCACGTAAATGCCACGCGATAGCCTCTCCTTCTCTATCCAAGTCGGTTGCGAGATAAATATGATCGGATTTTTTAGCAAGGGATTTTAATTCAGCTACCACTTTTTCTTTGCCTGGTAGAATTTGGTAATTGGCTTTCCAATCATGATAGGGGTCAATTCCCATACGTTTCACTAAGGCAGCACGATCTTTTTCTGCTTTAATTTTGTTTTTTTCTTCCGCACTTAATCCTTTAGTGGAAACGGGTTTAGCCTTCTCGCCTGTGCTACTCCCTGCAGTAGGCAAATCACAAATATGCCCTACGCTGGATTTCACCACATACTGGCTACCTAAATATTTATTGATGGTTTTCGCTTTGGCTGGCGACTCCACAATCACTAAAGATTTGCTCATTTGCTTACCTAAAATATAACTAGAATTCTGTAAAATTGGCGATATACTGCAAACTTACGCCGATAAAATCAAGCTTTTTTTCAAAAAGGATTTATAAATGGATAAACTCAATGCAATTTCGGTTTTCTGTAAAGTGATCGAAACGCAAAGTTTTACACAAGCCGCAAACCAACAGAATATTTCTGTGGCGATGGCGAGTAAATTAGTTTCACAATTAGAAGAACATTTAAAAACACGATTATTACAACGTACAACGCGAAAAATTGTGCCAACTGAAGCCGGTATGCTTTATTACCAACGTTGCCAAGCCATTCTATTAGATTTAAGTGAGGCAGACTCTAGCATCAGTAATATGACAACGAGCTTACAAGGTAATTTATTAATCTCTGTGCCACGTGATTTTGGCTTACTTTATATTTCACCTAACTTGCCTAAATTTATTGAGCTTCATCCCAATTTACACGTAGAAATTGAATTTGAAGACAAGCGTGTTGATCTCGTTGCGGAAGGCTATGACTTAGCATTACGTATCGGTTATATGCAAGACAGCTCACTTGTTGCGCGTAAAATTAGCAGCTCCCCTATGCATTTTGTTGCTTCGCCAAGTTATTTAGAGTTGCGAGGCACACCACTTACACCTGATGATTTAGAATATCACCAAGGTTTACTTTATAAATCATCGTTAAATCAAGTACATTGGCAATCAACAAAAGCCAATCAAATTCAACGTTATAAAATTCAATCTAAAGTAGTTTCTAATAATGGTATGGCATTGTTAGAAATGACAAAAGCAGGCTTGGGCATCAGCAATTCACCTAGTTTCTTTGTAAAAGAAGCGCTTGCTTCAGGTGAGTTAGTTGAAATTTTGTCTGAATATAAACAAAAACCTTTAGATATTTATGTGGTTTACCCAAATCGTCGTCATTTACCCGCTAAAGTTCGCGCATTTATTGAATTTCTAGCGAGTCTCGGTTTGTGTGAGAACAGCCAAATATAAAAACAAGGGCGGATTGACCACCCTTTATTATTCAAATAATGTCCAAATTGGTTTTACCTCTTCAGGTAAAAACAAATTCTTTCCTAATTCAATCCATCCGCAAGGAAAATGAAAGTCTGAACCTAATGAGGCAGCTAAGTCATATTCATTAGCTAAACGCGCAAGATATTGACGCTGATCTTTGGTCTGTCCACTATCTGCGACTTCCATGCCATCACCGCCCCATTGTTTAAAATCAACAATTAATCGACGAATCCATTTCCCTGTCATGTTATAGCGTATAGGATGGGCAATGACTGCTACTCCACCTGCCGTATGAATCGTATCAATCGCTGTTGGAATATCCACCCATTCAGCTTTGACAAAACACGATTTTCCACCGCCTAGATAACGCTTAAAGGCTTGCCCATCATTTGAAACCTTGCCGATTTGTACCAAATAACGCGCATAATGCGCACGAGTTACTTCCCCATTGGCTAACGCTTTCGCACCCTCATAGGCATTGGGGACGCCTGCTTTTTCTAATTTATGGCCAATTTCGACCGCTCTTTTTTCTCTCAGTGATTTTTGTTCGGCTAAAAGTGCGGTCATTTTAGGATGCGTTTTATCAAAATTTAATCCAACAATATGGATGCCACGACCTTCCCAATTCGTTGAAATTTCCACGCCATTAATTAGCTCAATACCTAATTTATCTGCTTCAAGCTTAGCTTCATCAATGCCCATCACGGTGTCGTGATCACATAAAGCAAGCACATTGACGCCTTGCTCATGAGCTCGTTGCACAAGCTCTGTAGGCGTTAAAACACCATCTGAAGCCGTACTATGGCAATGTAAATCATATTTTTTTGTCATTTATTTAATCGCTTTCACTAATTCTTTAACTAAGCTTGGGCCGTGGTAAATCAAGCCAGAATAAACTTGTAACAAGTCTGCTCCAGCTTCAATCTTCTCTTGTGCGTTTTGTACACCGTCAATACCACCACTCCCAATAATCGGAATTTGTCCTTTCAGTTCTTGATGCAATCTTCGAATAATTTCTGTACTTTTCTGCTGTAACGGTTTTCCACTTAAGCCGCCTTGTTGTTCAGCATTTTTCAAACCTGTGACGTTGTCGCGAGAAATGGTTGTGTTTGTGGCAATAACACCATCCATTTGATGACGAAGTAAGGTATCTGCAATTTGAACGAGCTCAGCCTCAGATAAATCAGGTGCAATTTTTACTGCAATCGGCACATATTTATTATATTGCTCAGCTAATACTTTTTGGCGCTGTTTTACACTTTGCAGTAAATCATCAAAATAATCACCATACTGCAATTGACGCAAATCCGGCGTGTTCGGTGATGAAATATTTACCGTAATATAATCCGCATAGTTATAAGCTTTGTTTAAGCAAAATAAGTAATCATCTTTACCCTTTTCAATCGGTGTGACTTTATTTTTGCCAATATTAATCCCAATTACACCATCAAATTTTGCTTTTTTAACATTCTCGACCACGTAATCAATGCCATAATTATTGAATCCATTACGGTTAATAATCCCTTCCGCTTCCACTAAACGGAATTGACGAGGTTTAGCATTTCCCTCTTGTGCCAAAGGCGTAACCGTACCGACTTCAATAAAACCAAATCCCATCGCACCAAAGCCATCAATCGCCTCAGCATTTTTATCTGCGCCCGCTGCTAATCCAATAGGATTTTTAAACGTAATGCCCATTACTTGCTTAGGCGAACCTTGTGGACAAGCCAAAAGCTGCTTTAATAAAAATTGGCAAGGTGATTTACCCGCTAAATGCAATGATTTAATCACTAAATCATGAGCGGTTTCAGGATCAAGGGAAAAGATGGCTTTACGGATCAAAGAATACATACTCGTTTATCTCTCAGGATAGTTCACTGTAAATGGAAAGTGCGGTCAAAATTAACCGCACTTTAGCTGAAAATTTCGTTGCATAGCATTTTAAAATGAAAGCAATGTATATGCAACGAAAGGTGCTTAGATAACACTACTTACGAATATAAAGCTCCTTAGTATAAACATAATCCTGTGGATTATGCATTGGGAACCCACCTACTGCTGGATTAATTACTTTGATCAACGGTGAATAGAAAATCGGTATTAAAGGTGCTTGCTCCGCAATAAGCTGCTCGGCTTGTTGATATAAATCAGCACGAGTTTTGTCATTTAAAGTACTTTGCGCATCTTTCATGACTTGATCAAATTTTTTGTTCTTCCACTGCCCCACATTTTCTGGTGATGTAGAAAGCAAAGAATTGAGAAATGCAGACGGTTCATTGTATTCAGCATCAATAGACATACGGGATAATTGGAAATTACCGACATTGCGTTCACCCAAGTAGGTTTTCCATTCCATCGTACGTAATTTTACATCTGCACCTAATTGTTTCTTCCATTCAGAAGCGAGCGCCAACGCCACTTTTTCATGAGTTGCATACTTATTATAAAAAATTTCAAAATGAAGCGGTTTTTTTTCACTATACCCCGCTTCATTT
>CAJPKS010000081.1:0-7584 GCA_905371285.1 Haemophilus sp. HMSC068C11
GTGCCAACGAGAATCAATTTTACCTTGTGATTTAAGTGGCTCAGCGGGATTAAAATGATCATAAAGCATCAAACCAATCATATTAGAGCCCAAAATGATTGCAGATAACGTCAACGCGGTTGTGCCAATAATAGGAAGCTTATGCTCTAAATCATCCAATTGACCAAGCAAATACCCCATTAAGAAAAGGATGATGTAAAGCAAAAACATGACGATATGATTAATCTTTGCAATATAGGGTTTATTATTGACCTTCAATAGATAGCCTAACACCATCGGTACTAAGACAATTAATAAGCCATTTATCATATCCTGCATCATACTTCCCCTTTCTTATTCCATTGAAGCTAGCATACCCCTTTTCGTCCTCTTTTTCAAAGCGCATAAAAAAAGTGCGGTCAAATCAACCGCACTTTTAATCATCTGAAAATTAAACTGATTAGCCATTAACTTGGCGACGTGATAATACAGCATCGGATAACTGTTTTAATACGATTTCTGTATCTTCCCAACCGATGCAAGCATCAGTGATACTTTGTCCGTAAGTCTGCGCTTTACCATCGACTAAGTCTTGACGACCTTCAACAATATGGCTTTCTACCATAACACCGAAGATCTGTTTTGAACCGCCTGCAATTTGCTGACAAACATCTTCACAAACTTCCATTTGTTTTTTGAATTGTTTGCTACTATTTGCATGGCTAAAATCAACCATGACATGTGGAATACGACCTGATTTTTCGATCTCTGCACAAACTTTTGCAATGTCTTCTGCTTTATAGTTAGGACCTTTATCTCCACCACGTAAAATGATGTGGCAGTCTTCATTTCCTTTTGTTGAAACAATAGCCGAATGACCAAATTTTGTCACAGATAAGAAGTAATGCGAAGCTTCTGCCGCCCCCATTGCATCTAAGGCTACTTTTACGCCACCGTTTGTGCCATTTTTAAAGCCTACCGCACAAGATAAGCCTGACGCTAATTCACGATGAACTTGAGATTCAGTTGTTCTCGCACCAATTGCGCCCCAGCTCATGAAATCAGCTACATATTGTGGTGTTATCATATCTAAGAACTCACCCGCTGATGGTACGCCTAAGTTGTTAATATCGGATAATAATTTACGTGCAATACGCAAACCATCATTTAAACGATATGTATCATTTAAATAAGGATCGTTAATTAAACCTTTCCAACCTACTGTTGTACGCGGTTTTTCAAAGTAAACGCGCATCACCACTTCAAGTGTATCTTTATATTTATCACGTAATACTTTTAAACGTTTTGCGTAATCTAATGCGGCTTTAGGATCATGAATAGAACAAGGACCAATTACTACAAGTAAACGGTCATCTTTTCCATGAATAATATTGTGTGCGTGCAAGCGGGTTTCATGAACTAAATCAGCCGCTTCTTGACTTGCAGGAAATTTTTCTAATAAAGCAATGGGAGGCAATACCTGATCGACTTTTTCAATTCGGGTATCATCATTTGCAACTTTTACTTCGATTTCTTCTTTCTTCGTCGCCATATATCACTCTCTAAATCTTAAATGTTGTGCTTAAATCTAATGGCGTTACTCTACACCTATTTTTTGTACTAGTAAACTAGTTCATTTGAATTCTTACACAATTATTATGTGATTGCGTAAAATTTATACTACCTAGGCAGTAAAACAGGGCGTTATTAAACTATATTTCCGCCTTGGCTGGCAAGGTTTTTAACGTAAAAATAGGTTGTACCAGCCCTATTTAAACAGAATGATTCTTTTATCCTTCAAATTAACAAAGAGGTTTAGATAAATGCGGACAAAAAAAACAATTTCAATTTCAACCGCACTTTTTAAAAATATTTTTCCAATGCCCTTGTTTTTACTGAACCTCCCCCTCATTTTTTTGTCTGATTGAACACTTATTCAGTCATTTATTTTTACTTGGAGAACTCTATGAAGAAAAGAAATTTTGTATTAACCGGCATCGCATTAGGTTTAAGCGTGTTTGCAACCTCTTTATCCGCTCAAGCGGCAATTCCAAATGAGATTGTCGAACAAGGCAGCCTTGCACCAATGTTAGAAAAAGCACAAGCAGCAGTTGTGACCCTTTCTGTTGAAGGCAAAGCAAAAGCAAACAGCCGTTCGGCATTACCTGATGATATTCCAGAAGAATTTAAATTTTTCTTCGGTGATCAATTTGGCGAACAATTTGGCGGAGATCGTGGCGCATCACGCAACTTCCGTGGTTTAGGTTCTGGTGTGATCATCAATGCAGATAAAGGCTATGTTTTAACCAATAATCACGTGGTAGATGGTGCGGATAAAATCACCGTAAAATTACAAGATGGACGTGAATTCAAAGCAAAACTCGTTGGAAAAGATGAACAATCTGATATCGCTTTAGTACAAATCGAAAAACCAACAAACCTCACCGCAATCAAAATGGCTGATTCCGATAAATTACGTGTAGGTGATTTTACCGTTGCTATCGGTAACCCATTTGGTTTAGGTCAAACCGTAACCTCTGGTATTGTTTCAGCACTAGGTCGCTCTACTGGTTCAGATAGTGGCGCGTATGAAAACTATATTCAAACCGATGCTGCGGTAAACCGTGGTAACTCTGGTGGTGCATTATTGAATTTACAAGGTGAATTAATTGGTATCAATACGGCTATTATTTCTCCTAGTGGCGGTAACGCCGGGATTGCCTTTGCAATTCCAAGCAACCAAGCAAACAATCTTGTGCAACAAATCTTAGAATTTGGTGAGGTACGTCGTGGTTTACTCGGTATTAAAGGTGGCGAATTAAATGCCGATTTAGCGAAAGCCTTTAATGTTAGTGCACAACAAGGTGCATTTGTGAGTGAAGTCATTCCAAATTCTGCTGCCGAAAAAGCTGGCTTGAAAGCGGGTGATGTAATTACCGCAATGAATGGTCAAAAAATCTCAAGTTTCGCCGAAATGCGTGCAAAAATCGCGACCTCTGGTGCGGGTAAAGAAATTGAACTCACTTACTTACGTGATGGCAAAACTGACAACGTAAAAGTGACTTTACAAGCAGATGATGGTTCTCAAACTGCAAGCAAAACCGAGCTTCCTGCATTAGACGGTGCAACCTTAAACAACTATGATGCAAAAGGTGTAAAAGGCGTGGAAATTAGCAAAGTACAGCCAAATTCAATGGCGGCACAACGCGGTTTAAAATCAGGCGATATCATCATCGGCATCAACCGTCAGCCAATTGAAAGTACGCAAGACTTACGCAAAGCGCTAGATGAAAAACCATCTGCCGTTGCACTCAATATCTTACGTGGCAAAAACAACTTCTACTTATTAGTGCAATAAAATAAAAAAGAGCGGTCAATCTGGCCGCTCTTTTTCTTTATTCCGATATCATAAACTGCTCTCTCAGCTGATGAAGTTGATCGCGTACTGCAGCAGCTTTTTCAAACTCAAGATCTTGCGCAAATTTATACATTTGTTGTTCCAATTTCTTAATTTGTTGTTGGAATTCTTTGGCTGATTTAGGTGCATTGTAAAGTGAGGTCGGCTCAGCTGCCGTTTTTCCACGCTGTTTCGATTTTGCTTTTTGATTTGCACCTTGACCAATATCTAACAACTCACCGACTTTCTTATTCAATGCCTGTGGAACAATGCCCTTTTCTTCATTGTATTTCATTTGTTTTTCACGACGGCGATTCGTTTCGGTAATGGCTTTTTCCATAGATTTAGTAATACTATCAGCATACAAAATCGCTTTACCATTCAAGTTTCGAGCGGCACGACCGATGGTTTGGATTAAGGAACGTTCAGAACGCAAGAAACCTTCTTTATCGGCATCTAAAATCGCCACAAGAGAAACTTCTGGAATATCCAAGCCCTCACGTAATAAGTTGATACCAACCAATACATCAAACTCGCCTAAACGTAAATCACGAATAATCTCTACACGCTCAACCGTATCAATATCTGAGTGCAGATAACGTACACGAATGCCATGTTCATCTAAGTAATCCGTTAAATCTTCCGCCATTTTCTTCGTCAGCGTCGTCACTAAAACACGCTCATTTTTGTCCGCTCTTTGACGCGCTTCGGAGAGCAAATCATCCACTTGAATGGACACTGGACGAATTTCAATTTGCGGATCAAGTAAGCCTGTTGGACGCACAACCTGATCAACTATTTCACTGCCCGATTTTTCCAACTCATAAGGGCCAGGTGTTGCAGAAACGTAAATCGTCTGCGGCGCTAAACGCTCAAACTCTTCAAAGCGTAATGGTCGATTATCCAATGCTGAAGGCAAACGGAAACCATATTCCACCAAGGTTTCTTTACGAGAACGGTCACCACGATACATTCCACCAATTTGCGGCACGGTCACGTGTGATTCATCAATAATCAAAATCGCATCAGACGGCATATAATCAAATAATGTCGGAGGTGGTTCACCTTCATTTCTGCCAGAAAGGTAACGTGAATAGTTTTCGATTCCTGAGCAATAACCGAGCTCATTCATCATCTCAATATCAAATTGCGTACGTTGAGTAATACGCTGCTCTTCCAGCAATTTATGTTCCTTGATGAAATATTCACGGCGTTGCACAAGCTCCACTTTGATTTTTTCAATGGCATCTAAAATACGCTCTCTTGGCGTCACATAGTGGGTTTTCGGATACACCGTAAAACGCGGAACAGCGCCAAAACTAGTACCCGTTAAAGGATCAAATAAGCTTAGGCGTTCAATTTCATCATCAAATAATTCAATTCGTACCGCACGATCGTCAGATTCTGCAGGAAAAATATCAATCACCTCACCGCGCACCCGGAATGTACCGCGCTGAAAGGCTTGATCATTTCTTGTGTATTGTAATTCCGCCAACTTCGCTAAAATCTGACGTTGATCGATAATTGCCCCTTGTTGTAAATGCAACATCATTTGTAAATAGCTATCAGGGTCTCCCAAACCATAAATCGCTGATACAGATGCCACTACAATAGTATCTCGACGCTCCAAAAATGACTTCGTAGCTGAAAGACGCATCTGTTCAATTTGATCATTAATTGAAGCATCTTTCTCAATAAAGGTATCGCTGCTCGGTACATAAGCTTCCGGCTGATAATAATCATAGTATGAGACGAAATATTCCACCGCGTTTTCAGGAAAGAACGCTTTCATTTCTGCATAAAGCTGAGCGGCAAGCGTTTTATTTGGGGCAAGCAACATTGCTGGACGGTTTAACGTCGCAATAACATTTGCAATAGTAAAAGTTTTACCCGATCCCGTTACCCCGAGAAGGGTTTGATGGGCCAAACCATCCTCTAAATTTTCGACTAATTTTTCGATTGCTTGGGGTTGATCACCAGAAGGTTTAAAATCGGAATGAAGGATAAAAGGCTTAGTATTAATTTTCTCTGCCATAAGTGCGGTCAATTTTTTACTGTTTTAGAAGTGTGGCTATTTTAGCACATTTATTACTCCAAATTGAGCGATAAAAATCCAAGTTTTACACACACTTAGGCGTGTCAAGTCTTAAACACTTCAAAATTGAAAAATATTTTATTTTTTTTGCTGGACTTTATATAACATATTGATATTTAAACAAATATTAACGAATGGCTAATAGATGAACAATTTGAGACAAAGCCAGTCTGCACCAGTGGTTGACCATTTTAAACAAAAACAATCCACAAAGTTATCCACAGGCTTTGTGGATAGCAAAAACAGCAAATTTTTTTATAATTTTTTTCATTTTGAGTATTGACAAGCAACAGGTCGCTCATTAAAATGCGCGCCTATTCTTTGTGATACCAAATTTATTCCTCCTTAGTTCAGTCGGTAGAACGGTGGACTGTTAATCCATATGTCGCAGGTTCGAGTCCCGCAGGAGGAGCCAAATTTCTCTTTTGGTTTAGCTTTCGTTTGTCTCCTTTTACGAATCCTAAATTTGTAGCCAAAAGAATTTAAGCCCATCGTGTTGATGGGCTTTATTTTTATCTAATCAATGCTTATTTGATGAATTATCAGGCTAATTTAATGATGAGCGGTCATCCATTAAGTTATCACATTCCCAGCCAATATAGTCGCCTGAAAACTCCATAGCTAATTTTTCAAAGCGCTCTACCCACTCGAAGATCTCATTACTGTCTAATGAAAGCTCTTGCTCCAATTTCACCATGAAATAAGGCTGTTCATCTTCTTCCGTCTGGATGGCTTGGCTTGAATATTTCAACGTACTAAAAGACACTTTTCCAAGCGTTAGTTCATCCATAAAGGGAAACATTTTTTCTTCTTCATCAAAATGGAATGTATGCTCAATCAAATAAGTATCACTTAAATTACGCCCTTTGCTATTCAGCATGCTCAAAATCTCTTCCGTCGCATTTAATTTCATTTCTAATGGAGAAGCCAATAAGAAATCGAAATAGGTATCCCAATTGGGATCATCCTGCACATTGATTTCTGAGACAAAATCAAGCTGTTGAAGCGTTTCTTTAAGCAAAGCATCGTGTTCACAATAGAAATGCATTTTTGCCTGATGGTTGCAAATAAAATGCCCTGCAAAGAATACATTTGGAAGTGCAGTCAATTGTGCAAGAATTTTAAAAAGACGATTAATCAATTTTTCATATTCGTCTTCATTCGGCAAACCATCCTCATCTCCCTGATAAGGCACGGTAAATTGCACAACCTTACTGAGATGTTTACCATGATAAACATCTAAATCTTCAATATTTGCGGTAAACACGGCAGGCATACCATTCACTTGTGAACGGTAATTCTGCCAATTTGCCATATCCATGCTGCTTTCCTACTTAAACTCTGCCCAGATTGGTGCGTGATCGGACGGTTTTTCCATCGCACGAATATCCAATGCAATGCCGACGTCCACGCAACGCTCTGCTAATTGATGATTCACTAAAATATGATCGATACGTAATCCACGGTTATCATCAAAACCTTTCGAGCGATAATCAAACCACGAGAATTTATCATTGACTGTTGGGTTTAATTTACGGAACGTATCTTCCAATCCATAATCGTATAAGCGTTGATACCATTCACGCTCTTCGGGTAAGAATGAACATTTACCAGTACGCAACCAACGTTTGCGGTTTTCATCGCCGATACCAATATCTAAATCGCTTGGGCTGATATTCATATCACCCATAATTAAAACCGGATTGGCTTTATCGTGATCTTGTTCTAAATAACGTTGAAGATCCGCATAAAATTTTTCTTTTGCCGGGAACTTGGTTTCATGTGCACGGCTTTCGCCTTGTGGAAAATAGCCATTAATTACCGTTAACAAACCAAATGGGGTTTCTAAATCTGCCATAATAATGCGTTTTTGCGCATCTTCATTATCGGTTGGAAAACCACGACGTACCGCTTTTGGTTCTTGTTTAGTTAATAAGGCTACACCATAGTGGCCTTTTTGCCCGTGATGAAAAACGTGATAACCCAGATTTTCAGTAATTGTATAAGGAAAGTCCTCATCTGCTACTTTGATTTCTTGTAAACCAATCACATCCGGTTGGTATTTTTCAATAATTGCTTCAAGTTGATGAGGACGAGCACGTAAGCCATTAAT
>CAJPKS010000082.1:0-7528 GCA_905371285.1 Haemophilus sp. HMSC068C11
ATTCAGATGATCATTGCCTTAATGTTAATTAATTTGTAATAGCTGTAGAGAGAATCTCTACGAGAGAGAAGTATGAAATTTTCAGTTTTAATGTCCTTATACATTAAGGAAAATCCACAATATTTAAGAGAATGTTTTGAAAGTTTAGTGGCTCAAACCCATCCTGCAGATGAGATTGTGTTGGTGTTTGATGGTGCTGTTACACCTGAATTGGAAGCGGTGGTTTCTGAATTTGAAACCAAATTACCCTTAAACTTAGTGAAATTGCCAAAAAATTTAGGTTTAGGTAAAGCACTTAATGAAGGATTGAAACATTGTTCACACGATTGGGTCTTCCGTATGGATACCGATGATATTTGTGTGCCTGAGCGTTTTGCGAAGCAAGTGGCGTTTATTGAGCAACATCCGGATACGATTATTTTCGGTGGGCAGATTGCTGAGTTTGGCGAAAATATTCAAGACATCGTGGCATATCGTAATGTACCGACTGATGCACAAGATATCGTTAAATTTACGCAAAAACGTTGTCCTTTCAATCACATGACGGTGGCATATCAAAAAAGTGCGGTCATTAATTGTGGTGGATATGAAGATTTACAGGAAGATTATTACCTGTGGATTAAGCTTGTGGCACAAGGTCAAAAAGTGGCAAACTTGCCGGATATTTTAGTTTATGCCCGCGTAGGCAATGGTATGGTAGGGCGTCGTCGTGGTTTAAACCAAGCGAAAGCAGAATGGCGTTTATTTAAATTGAAACATCGCTTAGGTATTCAAGGTTTATTTTCTGGCCTATTCACTTTTGCCTTGCGCTCAGGTTCTCGCTTATTACCAACCTCATTATTGAAAGCTGTTTATAACCAATTTTTACGCAAATAATGCGATATTTTGATCATTAAAAAAGGAAAAGAAATGAATTTAATCTCAACGTTAAAAATGACGGCGTTATCGACCGCACTTTTATTAGTGGGTTGTTCAAGCAATACGACAACAACGACAACGTCATCCACCAAAAGCATTCCGTCAGTAAGTAGTAATGCCGTTTATAGCAAACCAAGAACTTTAGATAACTTTAATGATTATGTACAGTTCTTAAAAGGTAAAGCGGCTGCTGAAGGCGTATCTTTATCAGTATTGAATGCACAAAATAATATTCAATATATGCAAAAGGCTGTAGATTTGGACCGTGCTCAAGCGGGTAGAAGTCAGCGTAATTCGGATCAACCGCAGTTACCGAATCCAAACGGTACAACCAATTATCTGAATAAAGTATTAACCCAAAACAAAGTGGATATTGCCGAAGAGCGTTATTGGGAAGTCCAAGCGCCATTACAACAAGGAAGCCAACGCTATGGCGTTCAACAAGAATATATTCTTGCTTTATGGGGTATGGAAAGTAGTTTTGGCTATTATCAAGGTAGCTATGATGTACTATCAGCTTTAGCCACATTAGCCTTTGATGGTAGACGTGAAGCCTTATTTAGCAAAGAATTTGTGAATGCGATGAAGATGTTAGAACGTGATCATATTCAACGTAATAGAATGTTAGGCTCTTGGGCAGGCGCAATGGGACAAACTCAATTTATGCCAAGCGCATTCTTAAACTATGCGGCAGATGGTAATGATGATGGCGTGAAGGATATTTGGACGAACCAATTTGATGCGTTTGCTTCAATTGCAAATTATCTCCACACTGTAGGTTGGGATAACAAATTGCCTTGGGGCGTTGAAGTAACATTAAATCAACCATTAGATTTATCGCTTTCTGGTATTGAGAAGAATAAAGCACGTTCACTCAGCGACTGGCAGTCTAAAGGCGTCACTTTAGCGAGCTTTAGCCAACAAGAACAAGATAAACTTGCCGCGCTTTCTCAAGCTGATCTTTGGCTAGTTCGCCCTGATAAAGAAGTTGGTCGCGCATTCTTGGTTTCCAATAACTACCGCACGATTTTAGATTGGAACAAATCAAATTACTTCGGCGTGAGCATCGGTATGTTTGCTGATCGCATTAAGATGGCCACCGGCTTGTAGAAAATTATTTTCCTTTTATAATCCAACAAAGCTTTGTTGGATTATTTTTTATCTATAATTTGAATATTTGGAGAAAACGATGCAAAAAAAATGGCTTTCTATTTTATTGTTAGCACCTTTGATGCAGAGCAATTATGCATTAGCTGATCAAGCAGAGAAAAAAGAATTGGATTATAAAGCACTCGGTGAAGTGTTGTTTTTTGATAAATCGATTTCTTTTAATAAAACACAAAGCTGTTCAACTTGCCATAGTCCAGATACCGCCTTTGTGGATCAACGTAAGAATTCCGCAAATCAAATGGTCTCAGAAGGGGATAATCCTCATCTTCATGGTAATCGAAATGCCAATACTGCGCTTTATGCGATGTTCTCACCGGATTTTCATTTCGATAAAAAAATTCAAGATTATGTGGGCGGACAATTCTGGGATGGTCGTGCGAAAGATTTGGCTGAGCAAGCAGGTGGGCCACCAGTAAACCCAGTAGAAATGGGCATGCCAGATAAGAAAGCTATTGTTGAACGTTTAAAAGCAGATCCGACCTATTACAAACCTATTACAGATCTTTATGGCGAAAGCATTTGGGCAGATACCGACAAGATTTATGCCATTATGGAAAAAGCCATTGGCGAGTTCGAAAAACAGGAATTATTTGCGCCATTCTCTTCAAAATATGATCGTGCTTTAAAAGGTGAAGCAGAATTGACCGCACTTGAAGCCGAAGGTAAGGCATTATTTTTCGATAAAACACGCACAAATTGTAGTAATTGCCACCAATCAAGTGAAGCGAATTCAGCAAAAGAAACTTTTACGAATTACCGCTATTTCAATATCGGCGTACCAAGTAATCAAGAATTAATTAAGCACAACAAATTAGCTGCCGATTTTGTGGATAATGGGCTATTGGATAATCCGATGGTGAAAGGTGATGAAAAGCAAAAAGGCAAATTTAAAGTGCCAACTTTGCGTAACATTGGTGTTACTGCGCCTTATATGCATAACGGTGTTTTCCGCGATTTAAAAACCGTTTTACTATTTAAAGACAGTTTCAATAATCCTAATCGTAAAATCAATCCTGAAACAGGAAAAGCGTGGGAGAAAGCCGAATATGCTCAAACCATCAATCCTGATGTTTTAAAAGCAAAACCGCTTACAGATGAAGAGATTAACGCATTAGAAGCATTCTTAAAAACATTAACTGACGAAGCTTACGAAGAATAATTAAGCGCCTGAGTTGAATTTAGCAATCGTTTTCGTTATTATTTTCACCGATAATTATTATCATTTTGAATTGTTTAATTTTACTCAGGAGATTTTTCTTATGAAAAAACGTTTTTCAACTTTAGCGATTGCGACCATTCTTGGTTTAACTGCAGGTTTTGCCAATGCTGACCCCGTGAAAGTAAAAGATATACTTGATCGTGAAGTCACTGTTGATTTACCGGCAAAACGCGTGGTACTTGGTTTCTATTATCAGGATTATATGGCAGTTGGTGGTGACAAAGCGTTAGATAACGTTGTCGGTTTTTCTAAGAAAGTATGGTCTTCTTGGGCACCAGCAAGCTGGGAGTTATTCAGCAAAGCGGTGCCAAAATTGAATCAATTAGATGATGTGGGTGAAGTGGAAGAAGGCACATTCTCTGTGGAAAAAGTGCTTTCATTAAAACCTGATCTTTTAGTCTTAGCTGATTGGCAGTACGAAATGTTAGGTTCTGATTTAGATGCCATTAATGAAGCGGGCATTCCAATTGTGGTATTAGATTACAATGCTCAAACCTTAGATAAGCACATTAAATCTACTGAAATTATTGGTGAATTAACAGGTCAGAAAGATCGCGCAGCAAAAATTGCGAAAGAATACAAAGACATTGTTGAACATATCCAGACGACGGTTAAAAATGCAAAATTAGCAAAACAACCAAAAGTGTATGTGGAGTTTGGTCGTGGTGGCCCAGCTGAACAAGGGATGACGTTCTTCTCTAGCATGTGGGGCTCAATGATTAGCCTTGTTGGTGCAGAAAACGTAGCGCCTGCAGAAATTGGCAAATGGGGCACATTAGCTGCTGAAAAAGTATTAGCCGCGAAACCGGATGCAATTATTATTACCGGTCGTGAAACTGAATTGAAGAAAAATCAAGAAGGCATGGTGATGGGCTTTGGTATTGAAAAAGCAGAAGCGGAACGTCGTTTAAATGGATTCAAACAACGTGCTGGCTGGGCTGAATTACCGGCAGTGAAAAATAATCGTGTTTATGCAGCATATCATGCGAATTCTCGTACTTTATCCGACAGCGCGTCTGTTCAGTTTGTGGCTAAAGCGGCGTATCCTGATCTGTTTAAAGATTTAGATCCGCAACAAACTTACTTAAACTTCTATAAAAACTACTTACCGGTTACGCCAGAAGGTACGATTTATCTTTTTCCTGAAACTAAATAAGGGAAATACTAATCAATGAAAAACAATTCTGTTGTAGCAGATATTGTGGCTAACCAGCGTAAGCTTGAACGCAAACGCTGGTTTGTTATTTTATCTTTTCTTGTGATTGGCGTGGTCAGTCTTATTCTCGATGTGATGACCGGTCCCGCGATGTTATCGGTATCGGAAGTCGTGAATGCGTTATTCGGTATCGGTGAAGTGGATAAAATGACAGACAATATTGTGCATAATTTACGTTTGCCGATGGCATTGATGGCGCTTGTAGTTGGGGCAACACTGGCTGTAGGTGGGGCAGAGATCCAAACCTTATTAAATAACCCAATGGCAAGTCCTTATACATTGGGTCTTGCTGCCGCGGCAGGTTTTGGTGCTTCTGTTGTGATTGCTTTCGGAAGTTTTGGTTTACCGGTACAAGTTGCAGTGCCAATTGGTGCATTTGTCATGACTATGCTCGCCTCTGGAATTCTTTTCTTGTTCGCGTCTAAACGTCGTTTTAATTCTGAAATGCTCGTGTTGGTAGGGATTGCATTGCTCTTTATTTTCCAATCCTTACTTTCATTAGTACAATTTATTTCAGCGCCGGAAGTCTCGCAACAAATCCTGTTCTGGCTATTTGGTAGTTTAAATAAAGCGACGTGGCAAAGCTTAATCATCATTATTGTCGTCACCACAATTTGTGTCGCATTACTTTCAAAAGAGCTTTGGAAATTGACCGCACTTCGTTTAGGCGAAGATCGTGCAGCGAGTCTTGGTATCAATTTACAAGTATTACGTATCAAGGTATTAGTTCTTGTCGCAATGATGACGGCGACAGCAATTAGTTTCGTGGGCGTGATTGGCTTTATCGGCTTAGTTGCGCCACATGTTGCTCGAATGTTGCTTGGTGAAGATCAACGTTTCTTCTTACCGGGCGCAATGTTAGTTGGAGCCGCATTTTTATCCCTTTCTTCGGTATTGTCCAAAGTTATTATCCCTGGCGCATTGTTCCCAGTGGGGATTGTTACCTCGTTTATTGGGGTGCCTTTCTTCTTTTGGATTATTTTAAATAACAAGAGGGGACAATAATGTTAGAATTAAAGAATCTTACGGTAAAACGAGGTGATCTCACCGTTGCGGATCACATTAATGTCCGTTTTGAAGAAGGTAAAGTTTACACGGTGCTTGGGCCAAACGGCACAGGGAAATCCTCCATGCTGAAAACTATTTTTGGTGAATTGCCACATGAAGGAATGATTACCTATCAAGGTAAACAGCTAGAACGGACGAAGTTAGCAGATTGGCGTAAACCAATTGGCTATATGCCTCAAGATAGCCGAGTAGACGCAAGCTTGACCGCACTTGAAGTCGTCCTTTTAGGACGAATGGATAGTCTAACGATGCGAGTCAGCGATGAGCTTCTCACTGAAGCGGCAAGTATTATGACACAATTAGGTATTGGTCATTTAGCTCATCGTGATATTCTGAATCTCAGTGGTGGACAGCGTCAAATGGTGATGTTTGCTCAGGTTTTATTACGTGAGCCACAGATTTTAATGTTGGATGAGCCAGTGAGTGCGTTAGATATGCATCATCAGCTTAATCTCTTAGAAGAAGTTTACACCTATACGAAACAGAAAAATCTGATTACTATAATGGTATTACATGATTTAAGTCTTGCTGCTCAATTTTCAGATGAGTTGATTTTACTTGGTGAAGGTAAAGTGCAAGGCGTGGGCGATGCTCATCATGTTTTACAAGTGGAAACGATTAATCGTTTATATCGTGTAAACGTTGAATTATTACAATGTAGTGCAGGTTTGCCGGTGGTTCGTCCACAACGTAAATCAGCGCATTCTTAAGAAGGAAATGAAAATGAAAAAAATCGCACTTGCAGCATTATTAGGATTAAGTTTTGCTACTCAAGCCGCACATTATGACATCAAAATGTTGAATTCAAACAGTGAAGGCTCAATGGTTTTTGAACCGGGTTATTTAAAAGTACAACCAGGTGATACGGTGACATTCCGTCCTGAAAATAAAAGTCATTTTGTGCATAGCAAAGCGATTCCTGAAGGTGCTCAAAAATTCCAATCTGAAGAAGATCAGGAACTCACAATCACTTTAGATAAAGAAGGTGTTTATGTTTATACCTGCCCAGTACATCGCTCAATGAATATGAATGGTGTGATTCAAGTGGGTGATAATCTACCAAACAAAGAACAAGCAGAGAAAGTGGTGAAAGATCTTGAGAAGAAATCCATGACGAACAAAGGTCGTCTTGAAAAATATTTTGCTCAAGTAAAATAATTATTGAAATCGATGTGCCAGTTTAATGATTGGCGCATCTTCTTTATGCTTCAAACTTGTTATTATTTACCATGCTTACGATTACCACTTGCAAAACGTATCCTTCAGCCCCTCAAAATCTTATCCCTGTACAAACACAACTTTCTAATCAAGGTATTCCGACTCAATTTTTGCCTTGGCAAGAAACATTACAAAGTCATTTTATTCTGCCTTTAGCAGCATGGGATTATGCGAATTTCTATGATGAATTTACTCAATGGATTAAACAGCATGAGAATGCGTTTATCAATCCTGCGGAATTAATGTTATGGAATAGCCATAAAGGCTATCTATGTGATTTGCAGAATTGGGGCATCAATGTTATTCCAACCCTTATTTGTTCAGCAAAAACATCTGAAATTTTGACCGCACTTGAACGCCAAGATTGGCCTGAATTTGTTATTAAACCCGCTGTAGGGCAAAGTGGTAATTTGGTGACAAAACTCAAACAAGGTGAAGCATTCCCCGATCTTTTTGCGTATGGTGAGCAAGTTGTGTTACAGCCGTTTATTCCTGAAGTAGCCACAAATGGTGAAACCAGTTTGATTTTTTTCAATGGCGTATTTAGCCATGCTATTCGCCGACAGCCACCTCAAAATGAATGGCGAGCGAATTCACAATATAAAGTTGAAATTATCCCTGTTGAGGTTGATGAGCATATCATTGAAACAGCACGCCATGTTTTACATAAATTGCCTGAAATGCCCGTCTATGCACGAGTAGATGGAACGATTATTGAC
>CAJPKS010000083.1:0-7510 GCA_905371285.1 Haemophilus sp. HMSC068C11
TACGTGAACGTTCAGGTAAATCTGCTCGTATTAAAGAGCGTTTGGGCGAATAATTCGCAAAATAAAAAAGGCTTGGTTTTCCAAGCCTTTTTTGTTTTTAAGTGCGGTCAGAATTAAGACCGCTTCATAATTTCAAAAAACTCATCGTTGGTTTTTGCCACCATAAGTTTGTCGATGAGGAATTCCATCGCTTCCACTTCACCCATTGGGTTAAGGATTTTGCGCAGAATCCACATTTTTTGTAATTCATCTGGTGTGGTAAGTAAGTCTTCTTTACGCGTACCAGAACGGTTGAAGTCGATCGCTGGGAACACACGTTTTTCTGCAATTTTGCGAGAAAGATGTAATTCCATGTTACCAGTACCTTTAAATTCTTCGAAGATGACCTCATCCATTTTTGAACCGGTATCTACAAGTGCAGTTGCAATAATGGTTAAGCTACCACCTTCTTCCACGTTACGCGCCGCACCAAAGAAACGTTTTGGGCGATGTAAAGCATTAGCATCCACACCACCAGAAAGAATTTTACCGGATGCTGGAGTTACAGTGTTGTAAGCGCGCGCTAAACGAGTAATAGAGTCGAGTAAAATCACCACGTCTTTTTTATGCTCAACAGAACGTTTTGCTTTCTCGATAACCATTTCTGCCACTTGAACGTGACGGGTTGCTGGTTCATCAAAGGTGGAGGCAATGACTTCACCTTTTACTGAACGTTGCATTTCTGTTACCTCTTCTGGACGCTCATCAATTAAAAGCACAATAAGTTCACATTCTGGATAATTGTGCGTGATACTTTGTGCAATGTTTTGTAATAACATGGTTTTACCGGCTTTTGGCGGAGCCACGATAAGACCACGTTGGCCTTTACCAATCGGAGACGCTAAATCCAAAATACGTGCGGTTAAATCTTCGGTTGAGCCATTACCACGTTCCATTCTTAAGCGAGAATTCGCGTGTAATGGGGTTAAGTTTTCGAAAAGGATTTTGCTACGAGAGACTTCAGGTTTGTCATCGTTGACTTGATCGACTTTTAAAAGAGCAAAATAACGTTCGCCTTCTTTTGGTGGACGGATTTTGCCTTCGATTTTATCACCAGTTTGTAGATTGAAACGACGAATTTGACTTGGGGAAACGTAGATGTCATCAGGACCAGCAAGGTAGGAACTGTCTGCGGAGCGTAAGAAACCGAAACCATCGGGTAAAATCTCTAACACGCCGCCACCAAAAATATCTTCACCGCTTTTTGCGTGCTGTTTCAAAATAGCAAAAACAATATCTTGTTTACGTAAACGGGCAAGATTTTCCAAACCCATTTGTTCTTCGCCAAGTTTCACAAGATCAGAAACAGGCGTGTTTTTAAGTTCTGTAAGATGCATAATTAATAATGTTGGAACTAATAAGAGTTGATAACACTGAATTGTTTGAATGGTGGGCAATGCCCTTAAGAATGCTGCGTAAATTACCACTAAAATGCAGTACTGTCTAGTTTTTGTTAGAAAAAACAAGGTAAAATAGCGGACGATATAGAGATTATTATTGCATATTGATTAATTATGCGCGATAATTGAATAATTAATCATTTTTATAATCGAAATAAGGATAACTTATGGCTCTCTGGGGTGGTCGTTTTACACAAGCGGCAGACAAACGTTTTAAAGATTTTAATGATAGCCTGCGTTTTGATTATCGCTTGGCAGAGCAAGATATTGAAGGCTCAATTGGTTGGTCTAAAGCTTTAGTGAATGTTGGTGTATTAAGTGCTGAAGAGCAACAACAGCTAGAGGTTGCCTTAAATGAATTATTAATCGAAGTGCGGTCAAATCCACAGGCGATTTTGCAAGATGATGCAGAAGATATTCATAGTTGGGTGGAAAGTAAGCTTATCGATAAAGTGGGTAATTTAGGTAAAAAATTACACACAGGCCGTAGCCGTAATGACCAAGTTGCACTTGATATTAAAATGTGGTGCAAACAACGTGTAACGGAGTTGCAAGCATCTATTCGTAATCTTCAACGTCATTTGGTGCAAACAGCGGAAAAGACGCAAGATGCAGTGATGCCGGGTTATACTCATTTACAACGTGCTCAACCCATCACTTTTGCCCATTGGTGTATGGCTTATGTGGAAATGTTTGAGCGTGATTATTCACGTCTCGCCGATGCTTATAAACGCATGAATAGCTGCCCATTAGGCAGTGGTGCACTTGCGGGGACAGCCTATGCAGTTGATCGTGAACAATTAGCCGCTGATCTGGGTTTTGCTTTTGCGACGCGTAATAGTTTGGATAGCGTATCAGATCGCGATCATATTGTGGAATTACTTTCAACGGCATCTTTAAGCATGGCTCACCTTTCTCGTTTCGCAGAAGATATGATTATTTTCAACAGTGGTGAAGCGAATTTTGTGGAATTATCGGATCGTGTGACTTCTGGTTCATCTTTAATGCCACAAAAGAAAAATCCAGATGCTTGTGAATTGATTCGTGGTAAAGCAGGCCGTGTCATGGGTGCATTAACCGGTATGTTGATGACCTTAAAAGGTTTACCATTAGCGTATAACAAAGATATGCAAGAAGACAAAGAAGGTATCTTTGATGCATTAGATACCTGGCAAGATTGCGTAGATATGGCGACTTTTGTACTAGATGAATTAAAAGTGAATACCGACCGTACACGCGAAGCTGCCTTAAAAGGTTACTCAAATGCAACAGAGCTAGCAGATTATCTTGTGGCAAAAGGTGTACCATTCCGTGATTCTCATCATATTGTCGGTGAGACCGTGGTTTATGCGATTGAAAAAGGCAAAGCCTTGGAAGACTTAACCATTCCTGAATTCCGTCAATTCAGTGATGTAGTAGGGGATGATGTATATGACATTCTTTCACTACAATCTTGTTTAGATAAACGTTGTGCGAAAGGTGGGGTTTCACCACTTCGTGTCGCAGAAGCGATTGCAGAAGCAAAAGCGAGATTAGCTTAATTAACGCAAATAAAAAGAGCGGTCAAAAAATGTTGTGTTTTTTGACCGCGCTTTGGTTTTCTTAATCTCTGAAGTTATTAAATTGGAATGGTTGACCTAATTCAGCGCCTTTCACCAATTGAATAACGGCTTGTAAATCATCACGAGATTTGCCGGTTACGCGTACTTGTTCACCTTGAATTTGAGTTTGAACTTTGATTTTTGAATCTTTCACTAATTTAGTGATTTTCTTCGCCATATCAGGTTCAATTCCTTGTTTTAATTTGATTTCTTTGGTGTAAAGTTTACCGTGATGTTCACTTTCTGTTGGAATATCCAATGAGCTATGCTCAATGCCACGTTTTACAAACGCACCAATCAAGATTTCAATTAATTGTTCTAATTGGAAATCAGATTCGGTGGTCACTTTCACCGTTTCGCTTTTTTCATTTAATTCAATGACGGCTTCCACACCACGGAAATCATAACGTGTACTTAATACGCGGTTTGCATTTTCAACCGCATTACGCACTTCGTGCATAGTAATTTCAGATACGATGTCAAAAGATGGCATAAGTTTTCTCCCAAAATGAATTAAATTCGATCATTTGCACTTAAAAGACATAAAAGTGCGGTTAAGTCAGCAAAGTTTACCACAATTTGTGTTTGTTGTTGCACCTTCGGTTTGGCATGAAATGCCACGCCTAATCCTGCGACCTTCATCATCGCCAAATCATTAGCGCCATCACCAATAGCAAGAGTATTTTTGCGTGGAATGTTGTATTCCTCAGCGAGTTTTTGCAAGGTATTCGCTTTGTATTGTGCATCGACTACGCTACCTTTTACATTGCCAGTCAGCGTGCCATCAATAATTTCAAATTGATTAGACGCCGCAAAATCGAGGTTTAATAAGCTTTTTAAGTAATCGGCGAAATAGGTAAAGCCACCAGAAGCAATAGCGGTTTTCCAACCATATTGTTGTAATGTCTTAATGCTTTCAATTAAGCCAGGCATTAACGGCAATTTTTCACGCACTTGTTGCAAAATACTTTCTGGTGCACCTTTAAGTGTTCCCACACGGCGACGCAAACTTTGTTCAAAGTCTAGCTCGCCACGCATTGCGCTTTCAGTAATGGCAGAAACTAATTCACCTGTGCCGGCCAGTTTGGCGATTTCATCAATGCATTCAATTTGAATTGCCGTAGAATCCATATCCATCACCAATAAACCTTTTTCTGATAATTTTGCATCAAAATCCAGTTTAGCGATGTCTAATTGCAGGCCGTGAGCATGGGCAATAAAATCGGCGAGCCATTTGCCTTTTAAAAGGACAACGGTATTTTTTTCAACGTTCCATGTATCAAAACACAGGAAAGATTGACCGCACTTTTGTTGGAATTCGAGTAATTTGGCTAAATTCAGTGTTGTGCCGTATAAAATAAACGCATGAGTTTCATCGGGATGAGGCAAATCAGACGAAAGTGCGGTGGGAAATTGGGGATATTTTTGGGTAATGCTTGCAAGGTTTTGAATTTGCATAGAAAATCCTGTAAATTGTGAATACTCATCTATTCTAGCCGATCTTGGCGAAAAAATGGAAAAACAACGTGCAATTAATTAAAGAAAAACTTCAAAAATCACTGATGTTTGGGCTCATCGTACTGCTTTGTATCGGTGCCATGGCGGTGATTTTGTTTGGTGT
This sequence comes from Haemophilus sp. HMSC068C11, assembly GCA_905371285.1. Lineage (GTDB taxonomy): Bacteria > Pseudomonadota > Gammaproteobacteria > Enterobacterales > Pasteurellaceae > Haemophilus_D. Next base: position 4,662 of record CAJPKS010000083.1, read on the forward strand.
GAAACAATTTAAGATTGGTTCACAGCTTTCAAGTGTGAATCAAGTAGCGAATTTATCGCATACTTTGGTTCGTCAGCAAGCCAATTTATTTTCAGTTTTATTAACCAATAATGCGAAATCCGATCAGCTCGTCGAAAATTTGGATAATTTAGTTAAAGAAAACTTTGTGCTCGATGCGACCATTTATGATTATAACGGTAAGGAATTAGCACAAAGTACCAATACCGGTAATCTTCGCGAGCAACTTGGCCTAGAACATAAAAATGAAGGTGAATTTTCAACACAACAAATTGTTGAGCCGATTTATTCCGCTTCCAATAATGCCGTTCGTGGTTTTTTACGCGTAACGTTTGATGCCCAATATGCTCAAACAACACAGAACAAAATCAATCAAGTTTTTCACCGCTTATATGGTGAAATTATCGTGGTCTTTTTATTAGGCGCTTTATTCGCCAGTTCCATTCATTATTTTTTAAGTCATTATCGTCGAACATATCGAAAACCAGTGGAAACTAAAACAGTCGTCAATTTACAAGGTAAATCAAGTAGCCAGCGTTTCCATCAACGTCGTCGAAGAATTTGATCAAGGTAAATAAAATTGCAAATATTGGTTAAGCCAATCAGTAAATAAGGTAGAATACTGGGAATTATTTAGATAGGAGAAAAACATGGCAACTCGTAGACAACTCGCCAACGCAATTCGTGCGCTATCAATGGATGCAGTACAAAAAGCGAAATCAGGCCACCCAGGTGCACCGATGGGAATGGCGGATATCGCTGAAGTATTATGGCGCGATTTCTTAAAACACAACCCAAACAATCCTAAATGGGCCGATCGCGACCGTTTTGTACTTTCTAATGGCCACGGTTCAATGTTGATCTACAGCTTATTACATTTAACAGGCTATGATCTTTCTATCGAAGATTTAAAACAATTCCGTCAATTACATTCTAAAACTCCTGGCCACCCAGAATATGGTTATGCACCAGGTGTTGAAACCACAACTGGTCCACTAGGCCAAGGTATCACTAATGCAGTAGGGATGGCGATTGCTGAGAAAACATTAGCAGGTCAATTTAACCGTGAAGGTCATGAAATTGTCGATCACCACACTTATGTGTTCTTAGGCGATGGCTGTTTAATGGAAGGAATTTCTCACGAAGCTTGCTCTTTAGCGGGCACATTAGGCCTTGGTAAATTAATCGCATTCTACGATGACAACAATATTTCAATTGATGGTCATGTTGATGGTTGGTTCAGTGATGATACTGCAGCACGTTTTGAAGCTTATGGCTGGCAAGTAATTCGTAATGTAGATGGCCACGATGCAGAACAAATTCGTGCAGCCACCATTCTTGCTCAAGCAGAAAAAGAAAAACCAACATTAATTATTTGTAAAACCATCATCGGCTTCGGTTCACCAAATAAATCTGGCTCTCACGATTGCCACGGTGCACCATTAGGTGATGAAGAAATCGCATTAACCCGTAAAGCACTAGGCTGGGAATATGCTCCATTTGAAATTCCAGCTGAATACTATGCAGAATGGTCTGCGAAAGAAAAAGGCGCTGCAGCAGAAAAATCTTGGGAAGAAAAATTTGCCGCTTATGCAAAAGCATATCCTGAACTTGCAGCAGAATTTACACGTCGTGTAAACGGTGAATTACCGGCAAATTGGGCAGCAGAATCTAAAGCGTTCATTGAAAAATTACAAGCGAATCCTGCAAGCATTGCGAGCCGTAAAGCATCACAAAATGCCATCGAAGCTTATGCACACGTATTACCTGAATTCTTAGGTGGCTCTGCAGACTTAGCAAGCTCTAACTTAACGTTATGGAGCGGTTCAAAACCAATTCGCGCACACGAAAACGTAGGTGGTAACTATATCAACTATGGTGTGCGTGAGTTTGGTATGTCTGCGATCATGAATGGTATTGCTTTACATGGCGGGTTCATTCCTTACGGCGCAACCTTCTTAATGTTCTACGAATATGCACACAATGCAGTGCGTATGGCAGCATTAATGAAACAACGCACTTTATTCGTTTATACTCATGACTCGATCGGTTTAGGCGAAGATGGTCCAACTCACCAACCAGTTGAGCAAACTACATCATTACGCTTAATTCCAAATCTTGAAACATGGCGTCCATGTGACCAAGTGGAATCAGCTATCGCATGGCAACAAGCGGTTGAACGTCAAGATGGCCCAAGTGCGTTGATCTTTACCCGTCAAAACTTAGCCCAAATGGACCGCACTTCTGCACAATTAGATGCAGTTAAGCGTGGTGCTTATGTGTTAAAAGACTGTGAGGGTACACCAGAGTTAATCTTCATTGCGACAGGTTCTGAAGTGGAATTAGCAGTGAAAGCAGCAGAGGTATTGAGTGCTGAAGGTAAAAAAGTACGTGTCGTTTCTATGCCAAGTACTAACCGTTTCGACAAACAAGATGCAACGTACCGTGAAAGCGTATTACCAGCTGCTGTAACTAAACGTGTTGCAATCGAAGCAGGTATTGCAGACTTCTGGTATAAATACGTTGGCTTTGAAGGTCGCGTAGTGGGTATGAATAGCTTTGGCGAATCAGCTCCTGCAGATCAATTATTCAAACTCTTTGGTTTCACCGTAGATAACGTGGTAGCAAAAGCAAAAGAGATTTTATAATTATTAAAATAGATAAAGGCAGGCAATGACCAGCCTTTCTTTTTTGATTTGAAAACAGTGCGGTCAAAAAATAAGAAAATTTTTGACCGCACTTTGTTTTTATCTGCTTTCACCTTGTTATCTAAGCCGTTTTTCGTCACTCCATTGAGTTAACCTTTCAATTTTGCTAAAATTCGCGACACT
>CAJPKS010000084.1:0-7509 GCA_905371285.1 Haemophilus sp. HMSC068C11
TTTCTTTTCGTTGTAGCCGATTTGTGGGAAGAGGCTAAATTGATAGAACCAGTTGAAGTAGTCACTCGTGATACGTTTTTCTTTTTTAAAGAACTTGCCGTATTCTTCATCGGGATTTTCGCTGCCTAAATAATCCAAAATAAAGTTCAGTAAGGCATGATTTTGATATTCGCACGCAGGGCGGTAAATGCCGAGTGGCACACGGCGGACGGATTTTTTATTAGGGTTTTCATGCGGAATGTTAAACACCAAACTGCCGAAATGTTTCGGGCGGATCCACGGGGTGAAAAATTCCGGACTTAAAAAGCTGAGCAACTGTTCCCGATCTCGTTGTACGGATTTGGGGTATTGCATAATATACAGTTGCCCCCATGACCAAAAGTACACTAAACGCCTTTTTGTATCGAACCGCACAGGACGCCATTTTGGCGAAGCGACCATAAAGAACCAGAACAGCGGGAAAAGGATATAGAACCAGCCCCAATAAATTCTTGACCAGTGCATTTCGAGCATTTCAGCCTTATATAAATCATACTCATTTGAAGGTATGTTCTTTCCTAAGGACGAAGCTATATCAAAATATCTTAGCCATCCTTCTTCTAGTGCCCAATCGACAGAGATAGCCCATTGCACATCCCTAAACAGGGTTTGGGTGGTAAAATAGTCGTAAAGTATAAAACCTATCGAACACAAAAACCACACCCAAGAGAGGTCTGCCCTAATATGCCCGTCGTTATAACGGCGGATTTCAATTACGCCATCCCCCAGTTGTTTTACGTTACGGGCAATTACATCAGGATTATAGCTGGATATGCACATTTACTTGGCTCCCACATAAGTTATTTGACTTTCAAAATAATCAGCATGAGTTTTACGCCACCAGGTGGAAACATCTTCACCTAATTTCGGGTGTTTTATCGTGATGGTTAAGGTATTGAGCATATCACTTCCTTTCGTATTTTTTGTATAACGGTAGCCCTTTGCTGACGTATATTTCCTAACGTGTGCCGATAATTTATAAAACATTCTCAAAAACAACCGCACTTTCGTTTTTTATCTTTAAAGTGCGGTGAGATTTTTTTGTGTTTTTAATGGTTTTTATCCAGCCATGCTTGAATTCTTGCTTCAACTTTCTTTTCGTTGTAGCCGATTTGTGGGAAGAGGCTAAATTGATAGAACCAGTTGAAGTAGTCACTCGTGATACGTTTTTCTTTTTTAAAGAACTTGCCGTATTCTTCATCGGGATTTTCGCTGCCTAAATAATCCAAAATAAAGTTCAGTAAGGCATGATTTTGATATTCGCACGCAGGGCGGTAAATGCCGAGTGGCACACGGCGGACGGATTTTTTATTAGGGTTTTCATGCGGAATGTTAAACACCAAACTGCCGAAATGTTTCGGGCGGATCCACGGGGTGAAAAATTCCGGACTTAAAAAGCTGAGCAACTGTTCCCGATCTCGTTGTACGGATTTGGGGTATTGCATAATATACAGTTGCCCCCATGACCAAAAGTACACTAAACGCCTTTTTGTATCGAACCGCACAGGACGCCATTTTGGCGAAGCGACCATAAAGAACCAGAACAGCGGGAAAAGGATATAGAACCAGCCCCAATAAATTCTTGACCAGTGCATTTCGAGCATTTCAGCCTTATATAAATCATACTCATTTGAAGGTATGTTCTTTCCTAAGGACGAAGCTATATCAAAATATCTTAGCCATCCTTCTTCTAGTGCCCAATCGACAGAGATAGCCCATTGCACATCCCTAAACAGGGTTTGGGTGGTAAAATAGTCGTAAAGTATAAAACCTATCGAACACAAAAACCACACCCAAGAGAGGTCTGCCCTAATATGCCCGTCGTTATAACGGCGGATTTCAATTACGCCATCCCCCAGTTGTTTTACGTTACGGGCAATTACATCAGGATTATAGCTGGATATGCACATTTACTTGGCTCCCACATAAGTTATTTGACTTTCAAAATAATCAGCATGAGTTTTACGCCACCAGGTGGAAACATCTTCGCCTAATTTCGGGTGTTTTATCGTGACAGTTAAGGTATTGAGCATATCACTTCCTTTCGTATTTGTTGTGTAACGGTAGCTTTTCAATATATTAATCTGTGTCATATCAATTAAAATTTCTCCCTGTGATAAAAACTGTTTTCTCACCTTATTGGTTGGTATCGATATTGGTGCCGGTACACCTCCTCCCATCATCGGATCGATATTGTCGTAATCTTCAATACTGATTTTCACAATTAGTTTATCTATACTACTTTTATCTTTAAACGCCGGGCAATAGACTTTCAACTGATATTGATTTGCTAAAGAGGTATCAATCCCAATACTCCATACTAGGTTATAAAAACCATCCATTTCTTGTTCAAAGAAGGTTTTCATTCGTGTAAATGCATTAGAACCATCAGAAATAGATAAAGTCTCAGCATCAATGATTCTTTGAGAAAATTCAGGTCTTCTTTTACCCCAATAATCCCCCGAATTCCCCCAGAACCCGGTTCTCACCCATTTCTCAAATTCATTATCCGCAACCAAGGAAGTCAGTACCGAGCCGATTGCCAACACCACCCCGATACCTACAAACGCACCAGTGTAAGCAAAGGTGGAAATAAAGAAGCTGATTTCCGCCATGCCTGCCAAAATTGCCGAATTACGCGCTGCGGTGTCGCCGGTGCGTACAGCTTGCTGTGCCTGTGCCAAAGCGATAACCACGCCCAAGACATTAGCAAACCGCCCCGCATTTTGCAGTGTCAGATGCTTGGCGATTTGTGTCCCTCTACCGGCTGCTGCTTTTATCCCAATCGGTTCTTTAAACCCGGTCAATGCCTGAATTTGTTTCACCGCCGCTTTATCTAAACGGTTATAAAATGTTCCCAACGCCTTCGTACCAAAGCCTCTGCTTCGCTCAAAACTTGCTACCAAAGCGGCAAAATCATTCGCCAAACGAACAGCCGGATGTAAAAACCATGCTGATAAGGAACCGGAATTGTCTTCCTTATATTTTGCCCATTCACGTAAGTTCACGATTAACGCACCGCCGGCAAAGAATGTTCCCACCGATTCTGTGATGTTTACCACCCGTAATGCCGGATTATATTCATTTTTTACGACCACATGAACGTTCATATTAATATAATGGGATGTGCCCGCTCGCACGCCTTTGGTTAATTCTGCTTGATAATGCGCTGCATTTAATCCTTTAAAGAGCTCATCGGCATTGTGAATGAGAGTATGCATTTGCTTATTTACAATATCCGCTCCTACATTCAGACTGCTTACATGATCCATGGAAATCATCTGCAATTTTAACCCTGCTGCCGCTAAAAAACGTGAATAAGGAATGGCTTCTTTCACCTCTTCTTTCCACAGTAACATCTGTGCAGCCATTACCGATTCAATCATGAGTTCAAAGCGCAGCGATTTTACAGTGAGTTTTTTAGCCGCTTCTTTGCTGATTTGGGTGAGCTTATCGCCGACTGAAAGCAGATTCGATAAACTGTCACCCCATGAGCTTCCTGTAACAAGCGTATTTTTCTGATATTCCATACCCTTTGGCGTATCACCAAACCCCGCCATCGCTGTGCCATAAAATGCCATGGCGTAGTCCGCAATAGAGGCTAATTTTTCCAATTGTTGTTTATTGGCTTTACAAAGGCCGTCTAAAAATTTCATATGCTCAAGAAGGGTTCCGTTGCCAACTTGATTGAGCAAGTTAAACTGTGCTACAGCCAAGTTTTTCATGGTTTGCTCTGCCATTAGCGGTGACTTTTTCGCATAGATTTTTATTTGCTCTCGCATTCCTTTATCTAATGGGTCGGAACTCATGAGTCGCTTAAACCAGTTGGGATTTTTAAACACATGTTGTTCTATCTGTTCAATTGCCTTGGCGGTGGTGACCGGATAAAGAATTTTGGAAAATTCTTTCAGGTTATTCGCTAAAATCCACTGATGATAAGCCGAGACGTCTTTAATGTCGCCGATACGATCAAACAAGGCAATGACCACCGTTTTTTTAGCCGAACAACTATCAAACACTTGATGTTGCTTGTTATAACCTAATCCGGTTGCACGACGAAAACTATCCGCTAAATCCTGCACTAACTTTTCTGCTTTAAAATCTGCCACTTTTTCTGTCAGTAACGCACCGGGGAAAATAAACTCAGACGTGCCACCCGTTAGGGAAATCTTCTGCATGACTTTAGCACGTTTAATCGGATCGCGTTCTAACGTTTCGAACATCTCCGGTGCCCAACGCACTTCACTATAAGCACATTCGATGGAACCAACTTGCGCATGAACATAAGCATAAGGAAAGGAACGTGGCAATTTTTTCCATTCGCCACGTGCCGTACCATCTGTCCAGACATATTGAGTAAAGTGATAAGGCGAAACACTCGAACCATTAAGCTTTGGGGCATTGCTGTCATCTTTGGCTACCGTATATTCAAAAATTAGCCAGCGCCTCTTTTCGTCAGTCGCATTTCCCACGTGTTTTGCGCGGGCAAGAATATATAAATACCCTTGACGTAAACGGCGTAAATCATATTCCTTATCGCTAATTCCAGTTGGCATTGGTGGAACAGACCCTGTTTTAGCTGCATTATTTAACGTTTTCGAGCTCATACTAAAACGCACAGGGAAGATTGGCACGATATCCAATTGACACGCAAGCGGCTGACCTACAGCCTTAGCATTGGGGTCTAAACGACCATCGGTTTTCTTTGTTGACATAGTCATTCCTAAGTATTCATCGAAGGTTTATTTTTTCACATAATAGTTCACCGAGTTCAATTTCGGTAAGGTCATTACCATATTCTTTTTCAAGCTCAAGCCAATATCTTTTGAGTTTCGTCAAATCTCCAGAAAGATAACAAAGTGTTTTCACTACATTGGTTATACTTCCTTCAATTTTAAACCCTAATTCAAGAGTCTGATTAAAATATTTATCAATATCCGCCTCTGCAATTTTTTGTTCCGGAAATTCGGCCGGGATAATTTCTGTCTGTAGCTTTTCAAGTAATTGGCGTTTGTCGTATTCTTCTAAAAAGCGTTCCATTTCATTATCAAAAGCGACCGCACTTGGTTGTGTCTCGGGTGGTAACTCTTTCAAGTTAAAAATATAAAACCGATTTTCTATTCTTGCCGCAAAATACTCAATGATACATTTTCCATTGCGAAACCCGAAAAATGCAGCTAAGCGCGTTGGGTCATATTCAATATGATGCAAATAAGCCACCAATACCTGTGGGTCGTAGAATCGGAAAAAGTACCATTTCTCCGTCTCTTCTTTATAGAGATGGATAAATTTACGCAAATGATAATGTACTTCCTCAAAGGAATGCTTAGTGCGAATAAAGATGGCCGGATTGATATCCCAACAACCGAACCATTCCTGTTCGGCTTGTGTAAATAAAATTTGGGTAAACCCACTGATGCCTTCATCATTGACGGTAAGCTGGGTGAGATAAGGTGCATTTGTGTCCATGCGATTTTTTAAATCGCCTTTATATAAAGAATCTGTTTGTCCTTCCCGTTCACAAAGCTGGGGCAAGATAAAAGATTTCACCCCATCGACAACCGCATAATAACGATAGCTATCGGGATTCGGGATGAAATCGGGATTTGGATAAACCAAACCTTCTTTTGGATTCTCCCGCGAATTTAGCTGCGCAAAAAACGGATGATTGACTAATGCCTCCGGCAAATAGGGCGGTTGATATGAATGCGTTTCAAATATCGACTGCAGAGGCGAAATCGTTAAACTTTCTTGCGATAAATAGGATTGGGTGCCTTGTTGAGTTTCTTGTTGTACAAGTAAAAAACGAAGCTCTTGTTCCTTTAATTGTTGTGCTGCTGACCAAACAGCGGCTTGATAGCCATGACGTTGGAACCATGTAGTGGCAGGTAAAGGGGCAAGTTGGCTACTCAGTTTGCATTGATAATGTGTTTTATAGTCTTCAATTCTTTGTTGGAAAATATCGCGATTTTCGGCAAAACCAATCAGGTGGCCAAAATAAAGAGTATTAGGTTGATTAAGATAAGTGAGCTGGTAATAACCGACCCAAAGTTGTTTTTCTGTTGTCATAGTTTATTTATGGATAAACAGTTAAATTACTATATAAATAGGACAGCAAAGTTTAACTGCTTAGCTGTCCTTTTGTCGCAAAGTGCGGTTGATTTTAACTCTGTTTTTGATTTTTCATGGCTTCACAAACTTCGCAAATCGGTTTTGCGTCATTAGCAGCAAGAGACAATACGGCTGGTGATTCTGGCGTTCCGCTAGATTGTATTAAATTACCTTTTACAGTCACTTTACCTTTTAACGTGATGCCAGAGCCATCAATAATAATCGTACCGGCTTTTCCACGAATATTTACTTGTGTAGTACCAGTTAATTTAATGTTTTTACTATGTTGTTTTAATTCTTTCCCTGCTTTGAAAACCGCATTGCGACTTGTTTGATGGGAATAATCTCGGCCAATTTTAACTTCTTGATTGGCGTATACGTCCATCGATAGATGATTCCCAATGTTTAATACTTCATCCTTTTCAATTTTAGTCATGCGATTGCGATTGATTTTATTAGATTGATCGCGTCCCACCGTTAAGGATTCATCTTGTCCAACCGTTTCAGTACGGTTATTACCGATGTTAATGGTTTCGTCATGTCCAACTTGTTCGGTTCGATCATGTCCAATTTGTGTTGTTTCATCATTATTTACAACATTATTTTGGTCTTTTTCTGCATGAATAAAGATTTCTTCTCGGTCTTTTTCATCTTCAAAGCGTAATTCATTAAAGCCGTTACCTTTATGGGTTTTACTTTTTATAGTCATACGCGTTTTATGTTCAGGCAGAGCATAAGGTGGTTCAGTTGTACTGTGATAAGTACGTCCCATGATGATTGGTTGGTCAGGATCTCCTTCTAAGAAATCAACCATTACTTCATGGCCAATACGAGGGATGGCAATATGCCCAAATTGCGACCCCGCCCAACCTTGGCTGACACGAATCCAGCAAGAGCTATGCTCATTATTTTGTCCTTCACGATCCCAAGGGAATTGAACTTTGACACGTCCCCATTCATCACAATAGATTTCTTCATCAGCAGGACCAACTACATGGGCCATTTGAGAGCCATCAACAACTGGTCTTGGTTGCGGTTCCGGTCGCCATTGTGTGGTATTTGGAATGAGTTTAATACGGTTCTCATAGCGGTTGCCCTCTTCACCGGCTTCTTCTTCCAATACACCAGGTTGCCAACCATAATGTTCAACACCTATAATTAACCAATCACGATTAAAAGCTTCTCGTTGATGTCCCTCTAAGCCAAATACATAGCCAGGTTGCACGCGTAAATCATCGCTTTGCGCAAGAGCTAATTCAGCTTCTCTACGTTCGTATTCTAAACGATATTGGGTAAAAGGCTCACCTTGAGCATCTCGTTTATAACGACCAGGATAGTCATAACGTTCGTAAATGCTAC
>CAJPKS010000085.1:0-7491 GCA_905371285.1 Haemophilus sp. HMSC068C11
CTTTTATTGGCAATGCGTAAAATATCACTACTGAATTTCGTACTCAGATCACGCTTATCTGCTTCGCCTGGTTTTACGTCAAAATGATACGTCGCATTTTTCATATAAACATGGGTATTTTCCCCGTTTAACAACGCTACTTCGGCATTTTTCGCGGTTAAGTCAATACTTGATAGGTCGTATTGATTTGCACCAACTGGTACGAGACGAGCTTCACCTTCAATTTGTTCCAATTTAGTGTCTTTATCGTAATTAAAACCGCTTAGAGCTGTTTTTAGTTCAACCTCTTTATTTTTTAAGAAATGAAGACCGATAGAAAGGTTTTGGGACTTATTCGCAAAATCACGGAACTCCGTCAAAATATCAGACTGTAAATAATCCCCTACCGGCGAAAATTTACTATTAATCGTGTTTTTATCAATCGTGATATTTAATGTTTTATTTAATTGACGAACTAATTGATCTGATAACTGAGACTCCGCTGTAATGAAGAAAGGCAGTGCGGTGAGCTTAGTTGAAATCACATTTGTGCTTTTCGCATCGCTATCTTTTACACTAAAGATTAACTCGCGAATAAAAAAGTTTTTCGCGGTTTGCGTCACATTTAAGGTTGCTTGGTTATCCAAAGAATAAGGGAAATTTTTTAACACCTGATCGATTTTGTGATTGGTGTAAAATTGTGCGCCGATCCCAAGTGCCACTGCGATAGCCGAAATCGTCAATGCTATTGTTCTTTTCTTGCTCATAATGTCCCCAAATACGATCTCAATTTACGATCTCAAAATCCTTTTGAAAAATTAACCGCACTTTTCTCTTTAAAGTGCGGTCAGTTTTCAATCTTTTTTAGCCTAAGATTTTATCTAATTCTTGGCTTACAGCTTCCACTTTTTGAGTACCATCTAAACGGAAATATTTCGTATTACCTGCTTTTGCTTCAGCTTGGTAATAATCAATCAATGGGCTGGTTTGTTTGTGGTAAACCGCTAAACGATCTAACACGGTTTCTGGTTTATCATCTGCACGGATAATTAAATCTTCACCCGTCACATCGTCTTTACCTTCCACTTTTGGTGGGTTGTAAACGATGTGATAAGAACGACCAGATGCTTGGTGTACACGACGACCACTCATACGTTCAACGATCACTTCATCCGGTACATCAAACTCTAAAACGTAGTCAATTTTCACGCCTGACTCTTTTAACGCATCCGCTTGTGGAATCGTACGTGGGAAACCATCTAATAAGAAACCATTTGCACAATCTGGTTGAGAAATACGATCTTTTACTAACGCCACGGTTAATTCATCCGGTACTAATTTCCCTTCATCCATTAATGCTTTTGCTTGTTTGCCTAATTCTGTACCTGCTTTAATCGCTGCACGGAACATATCCCCTGTTGAAATTTGTGGGATACCAAACTTGTTCATAATAAATTGCGCTTGTGTGCCTTTTCCTGCACCAGGTGCACCTAAAAGAATAATTTTCATACAAATCTCCAATAAATAATAGACCTGTTTAAAATACCGTTAAAGCCTTGTTTGGTCAAATGATTTTGCTGTTAATTTTGACCGCACTTTATTTTATTTTAAGCTTTTTCATTTCCTTTTTCATTCCATGGTGCCACCCAGAATAAACAAATCATTCCTGGGATAGCAAGGAATAAACAAATCCAGAAAAAATGATAGTAGCCTACTGCTTTAACCAAGTAGCCCGATAACATACCAAGCCCTTTACTTGGTAAAGCGGAAAGGCTGGTAAATAAGGCTAATTGAGTGGCTGTATAAAGCGGATTCGTTTCGCGAGCCATAAAGGCGACAAAGGCAGCAGTACCGAGACCGACACCGATATATTCACCCGCAATCACGAAACCTAATTTCCAAAGTTCTGCGGCACCGATATGGTCAAAATGTCCAAATGCAGCCAACCAAATAAATCCACCAATAGTAATCAATTGGATAAAACCAAATACCCATAATGCGCGGTTAATGCCTAAGCGTAACATAATCACGCCACCGACGAGACCGGCTGAGATACTTGCCCAAAGAGAGGTACTTTTTACCACCAACGCAATATGCTCTTTTTCAAAACCCATGTCATAGACGAATTTAGTTTGCAGCGTAGTAGCAAATGAATCACCAAATTTATACAAGAACAAAAAGAGTAAAAAACCGATGGCTTGGGCGACGCCTTTGCGTTGGAAGAACTCTTTCAAGGGTATCCAAAACACCATATAGAAAGGTTGATCACGATCGACCTGTGCAATGTTTGGTTCTTTCGCTAAAAAGAGCGTCATAAATATGCCCGCTAGCATACAAAGTGCGGTCAATAAAAAGACGGTTTCCCATGGATGAATTGTCGCTAAATAAAGCGAGAGCCCACCAGGAATTAAGCCCGCAACGCGATAAGCATTAATGTGGATGGTGTTCCCCAATCCTAATTCATTATCCGTTAAAATCTCACGACGGTAAGCATCGAGCACAATATCTTGTGTCGCTGAGAAAAAGGCAATGAATGTGGCAATTTTAGCCACCGTACTTAATTCTGCCACGGGATCAAACTGACTTATCGCATAAAGGGAAATCAGCAAAACCACTTGAGAAATCAATAACCAACTACGACGACGCCCTAAAAAATGCGGGAAATAGCGGTCTAATAATGGCGCCCATAAAAACTTCAAACCATATGGCACCATCACCCCTGTCAGTGCACCGATTAATTCAACGGAAAGCCCTTTATCTGTCAACCATACAGGCAACATTTGCAATAACACGAAAAGTGGTAAACCCGAACTAAATCCAGTGAAGACACAGATCAGCATTTTGCGGGTAAATATTTGACTAGAAAGGGATTGTTCTGACATAAAGTGCGGTTATTTTTGAGCGTGTTTTATCTGATTAAAATATTAAGGGCGGAATGATACTCCGCCCAACAAGAGTGAGATTAATCTCGATATCCTTTCGGATTATTTTTTTGCCAATTCCAGGTATCTTTCATCATTTGCTCAAGGCCTCGCTCAGCTGTCCAATTTAACTCTTTTGCAGCAAGACTTGGATCGGAATAGCAGGTTGCAATATCGCCTGGGCGACGTGCGACAAGACGATATGGAATTTTAATATTGTTCGCTTGCTCAAACGCTTTCACCATATCAAGCACAGAATACCCAGTACCTGTACCCAAGTTATAAATGTGTAAACCCGCGTCATTTTCATGGCGATTTAATGCTTTTAAGTGACCAATCGCTAAATCCACCACATGGATATAATCACGTACCCCTGTGCCATCATGAGTATCATAATCACTACCAAACACCGAAAGTTGTGGTAATTTACCAATGGCAACTTGGCTAATGTAAGGTAATAGATTATTTGGAATGCCGTTTGGATCTTCACCAATCAAGCCACTTGCGTGAGCACCCACTGGGTTGAAATAACGTAAGATCGTCATGCTAAATTGCGGTTCAGCTTTAGCAACATCAGTCAGAATTTGTTCCACCATGTATTTAGATGTACCGTAAGGATTGGTTGTACCGCCCACTTTGCAGTCTTCTGTAATTGGAATAATTTCCGGATCACCATAAACCGTTGCAGATGAACTAAATACAAAGTTCCACACGCCTGCTTTTTTCATTTCTTGAATCAAAACAATCGTGCCCGCTACATTGTTCATATAGTATTCGGCTGGTTTTTGAACACTTTCACCCACAGCTTTTAAACCCGCAAAATGGATGACCGATTGAATACTGTTTTCAGCAAAGATTTTTTGCAATAAAGCACGATCTAAAATATCGCCTTCATAAAACTTCACGTCTTTACCGGTAATTTCTTTGACTCGTTCTAAAGATTTTGGGGAGGAATTGCATAAATTATCCAATACCACCACTTCTTTATTTGCATTTAATAATTCCACTACGGTGTGTGAACCGATATAGCCGGCTCCACCTGTTACTAAAATCGCCATGGGTTGCTCCTTAATCATTTTGTTCGTGAATTATAACATTGATTTCTACGATACATAAATTTATCCCCTTTTTTGACCGCACTTTGGTGTGATCGTTGTCACAGAATAAACATTTTTCTATAGGAATTTGATTTGGGTCATTGAAGCACCTCTCGATGAAGCGAATAATGGCCTGCGAAAATCGAAAAGATAAAGGAAGACAACATGAAACCTCAAACACTTCAAAAAACCGCACTCGCATTACTCGTTGGTTGGTATGCTGCCAATGCAGCCGCTTATTCTGAACAAGGCCAAGCCGGTAATACCAAAAGCTGGGAAAGCGCCGAATATCTCAAGGACTGGGGCTTGACCTCAATGAATGCCTCCACGGCTTACGCCCTTGGCTTTAATGGTTCAGGCGTAAAAATCGGCGTGATGGATTCGGGTGTACTATTAAACCACCCTGAATTTCAAGATGGTCGCATCCACGTTGTAAAAACAGAAGGGACTTACAGTAAAGATGGCATGCGTTATCCCGATGCCTCTGTGGGCAATGGCCCAATTAATAAAAACGAACCGGTAAAAAACGGCAAACGTAATTTTGATAAAACAGATAATGGCGTATTTACTAAAGGTGAAGCCTTCAATATTGACGGCACATGGCATAAATATACCAATGATGCGCACGGCACCCATGTTGGTGGGACAATGGCGGCAACGCGTGACGGCAATGAGATGCACGGTGTAGCATTCGGCGCTAATCTGTATTCTGCCAATACCGGTGGTAACGACAACATGACCTATGGTCCAAATCAAGACTATGGTTTCTTCTTACAAGGTTACTCTGCCCTAGCAGATGCCGGAGCAAAAGTGATTAATAACAGTTGGGGTTCAAACCGTCGTGTCAATTCATCCTTTGCCGGTGCCTTAGGCTATAAACCAAAATATGATTGGCGTGATGTGCCTGAATATGGCGTGCAATATTATGATGTACCAAAAGCACCTGAGCCAATTTCCAGTCCTGCGGCACATATTTATTTAAGTAACTTAGGCGAGGCTGAAAAAGCTTATTATCAATTTGTGACCAGTGGTGAGAAAAACTTTGTTGATGCGGCTTATGAAGTGGCAAAAAATAGAAAAGTGATTCAAGTCTTCACTGCGGGTAACCGCAGTATGATGGCTGAATCTTTTACGCGTGCCATGTTGCCACACTTTAGACCTGATGCAGAAAAATACTGGGTAAACGTCACGGGGCAAGTCGGCGGTGAAGGCTATCCAAATGACTCAAATGAAGATGTGAGCGATGAAAAATCCGGCGCAGATATTCAAGAATTTAACCTCGCCGGCCACTCAAAATGGTGGACGATTGCGGCACCATCCGCCAACATCTATTCTGCCTATATTCAATTACAAGACAACGATACTTATGGTGATCCTATCTACAAATCGGCTGGTGGTACTTCAATGGCTGCACCTCACGTAAGTGGTGCGTTAGGTGTCATTCTTTCTCGCTATCCATACATGACAACCGATCAAGCGCGTGATGTCATGCTGACTACAGCACGACAAACCACGCTTCGTAAAGGGCTTGAAGGTAAACCGTTAGAACGTTGGGAAACTGAACAAGGTGTACCGAGTAACGTTTGGGGGTGGGGGATTTTAGATCTTGGCAAAGCCATGTTTGGCCCAGGTCAATTCTTAGGAAACGTGAAAATCAACCTCAATCAAAATGATGTTTGGTCAAATGATATTAGCGATAAAGCCATCAAAGCACGTCAAGTCGAAGATCAAGCCGAAGCGGCAACTTGGACAACGCGCAAAGCTGAATTACAAGCATTAATGCAAAATCGTGCAAGCGCGACAGCTGAAGAAAAAGCAGAATATCAAGTAGGTTTAGCACGTGAAGCCGCTCGTAATGAACGTGCCGCACAAGGCTATATTGGTGCATTAACTAAAAATGGGACAGGCACCTTAACCCTCACTGGTAATAACAGCTTCACCGGTGCAATTACTGTAAATGAAGGACAACTTTCAGGGTTAAATCAATCCCTTGGTTCGGCACAACAAGTCATCGTAAAACAAGGTGCAACATTGGAAGTATTACCGAAAGCAGAAATCACTAAACCAGGTGAGAATGGATTTGTTACCGAAACCTTAACCAGCACCGCGAAAACGGTCACTGCAACGGTAGAAAAAGGTGGTCGTTTCTTACTGAATAATGGTATTGCGAACGTCAATGCAACCTTTGCAGACGGTTCTGTTCTAGTGCCAAATAAATTTGACGAAGAAATTCTGCCTCAATTACAACAAAATCCACAAAAAGCGGTGTCGGTACAAGGTACTGGCTCATTTGTGGGGGCGGAAAATGCGGTAGTTGAAACACCTCACACTTATGATTTCTTTGCCGTTAAAAATGAAAGTAATGCAAATACGCTGAAAGTGACCGTTCAGAAAAAAGCCCTTTCATCGGCGGCAACCACTGAAAATGAAGTGGCTATCGCCAATGCCTTAGATGCAGCAACAAGCAGTGCAGCATATCAAAGCCTCATTTGGGGAACAAAAGAGAATGCTCGCCAAGCCTTTGCTCGTTTAAGCTATGATGAAGATCTCGCAGCTCAACAACACAATGTATTAAATGGCTTATTGCTTCGTCAGCAACTTGCTCAACCAGGCGCAGTAAGAGCTCAACTTAATGCAGGTACACAAATTTGGACAAGTGGCACCTTCACCCACTTCAGCACGGATAGTTTAAGCAGCCATGCGTACAATCAACTTGTGGGTATTGATGCAACCATTGATACAAACAAACATTTAGGTGTATTTGTCGGCTCAACACAAAATAGTCACAAAATTGACCGCACTTCGAAAGATCGTGCTGTACATTTAGGCTTAACAGCTGAACATCGTTTCAACGTATTAACACCAAAAATTGGCTTTATTCAAAGTTGGGGTAAACACGAACAACGTGCAGAATTTGCACAAGGTGTGAAAAGCCATAGCCAAACACAAAATGTCTTTGCTGAACTTGCCTACACTGGCTTAAAAGGCGAACATTTTGCGATTGAACCTTATGCTGGCGTAAGCTATATGCACATCAAAAACAAAGGCGTGACAAAAGGCGAAGTGCAGTTAAAAGACAACAATCGTGATTTAATCGTCACCTCTGTAGGTTTACGTCCATCCATTCCATTTGCAATTGGTGGCGTTCAATTAAATCTATTAGGTGATGTGGCTTATCATCGTTTCCATAAAGATAAAGCCGCCGAAGGCAGCTTGGTTATCAATAATCAAGGCGTAGCAAATCTTTATGGTAAAGAATTGAAAAATGTTGTTACGACAGGTGTGGCACTACAAGCTCAATTTACACCAGTATTGAGTATGAAAGTCGGCTATCAAGGTGCTTACAACCACGATACGAAAGCGAATAATGTTAATGCAGAATTACGCTTCTCGTTTTAACGATATTCAATAAGACAAAAGTGCGGTCAGTTTTTGAGAAGTTTTAAAACTCTTTGAAAATTGACCGCACTTTATATCTTGTTTCAGATCGTATG
>CAJPKS010000086.1:0-7476 GCA_905371285.1 Haemophilus sp. HMSC068C11
GAAAAAGTCGTGCGAACTCAATATCCTAAAGTTGAAAAAGCCCTACTATGGTTGTTTCAATATGGACCAGCCAGATTAACAGGGAGAGGGGGTTGTGTTTTTGCTGAATTTGATGATGAAAAATCAGCACAAGCTGTTTTCCAACAAAAACCGAAGGAATTTTTCGGCTTTGTTGCTAAAGGATTAAACGTTTCACCATTACATGTGATGTTGAAACAACTCTCGACCAACCAATCTATCTACACTCAACCTGAGGTTATATAAAATGCCAGACATTAAACTCTTTGCTGGAAATGCTACGCCTGAGCTAGCGAAAAAGATTTCTGAACGTCTTTACATTTCATTAGGCGATGCCACTGTTGGACGCTTTAGCGATGGTGAAATCCAAGTGCAAATTAATGAAAATGTGCGTGGTGCAGACGTGTTTATTATTCAATCTACTTGTGCACCAACTAATGACAACCTGATGGAATTGATTGTAATGGTTGATGCTTTACGTCGTGCATCTGCCGGCCGTATTACTGCCGTTGTTCCTTATTTTGGTTATGCTCGTCAAGATCGTCGTGTGCGTTCTGCTCGTGTGCCAATCACTGCAAAAGTAGTGGCAGATTTACTTTCAACTGTAGGGATTGACCGCTTATTAACTTGTGACTTACACGCAGAGCAAATCCAAGGTTTCTTTGATGTACCAGTTGATAACGTATTCGGTTCACCGGTTTTGCTTGATGACATCTTGAAGAAAACGGATCTTGTCAATCCTATCGTTGTTTCTCCGGATATCGGTGGTGTTGTTCGTGCTCGTGCAGTAGCGAAATTATTAAATGATACAGAGATGGCGATTATCGATAAACGTCGTCCACGTGCAAACGTATCACAAGTTATGCATATTATCGGGGATGTTGCAGATCGTGATTGTATCCTTGTAGATGATATGATTGATACAGGTGGTACATTATGTAAAGCGGCCGAAGCATTAAAAGAACGCGGTGCAAAACGCGTATTTGCTTACGCAACCCACGCCGTTTTCTCTGGTGCAGCTGCACAACACTTAGCGAGCGATGCCATTGACGAAATCGTGGTAACGGATACTGTTCCACTTTCACCTGAAATGAAAGCACTTGGTAAAGTACGCGTGCTGACTCTTTCAACTATGCTTGCTGAAGCAATTCGTCGTATCAGCAATGAAGAATCTATTTCAGCAATGTTTGAATAATTCTTTCGCTTAGTATTCATTTTAAAAGTGCGGTCAGAAAATCCAGTGTTTTTTGACCGCACTTTTTTATGCTTCAACTAAAAATAAGGCAAAAAAAAGTGCCCCACTGGGGCACTACTCGGAAAGCAAAATAGATGTCGGCTATTTAAAAATAGCACTTGTTTTTAGTGATTTAAGAATACGGCAAAGTCCTTTATATTGCAAATAGCAATGTTCAAATTTGTGAGCTAAATCACGCTTTTTCTTCACTTTTTTATGTTTAATCGTTTTCGTATAAAAAAAGAGGAGCATACAGCTCCTCTTCTCTAGAAATAGAATTAAATTAACCGTTAATAAATTTTTCGCCTAATTCAATATCTGCACGCAATGTTGGTAACATTGCTTCTAAAGCTTCTTGTTCAAATTTGCTTAAGGTACCGATTGGTAAAATTTCTTCTACACCTTCTTTACCTAAACGTACAGGTTGAGCAAAGAAACGTGCATATTTACCGTCACCTTCAACATAAGTACATTCAACCACAGTTTCGCCGCTTAAGCCTTTCACTAATGAACGCGCAAAACGTGCTGCAGCTTGAGCCATAGAAAGTGTCGCAGAACCGCCACCTGCTTTTGCTTCAACCACTTCAGTGCCTGCATTTTGGATACGTTTTGTTAATGGTGCAATTTCCTCTTCTTTCCACTCAGCATATTGAACTTGTGAAAGTAATGGAAGAATAGTTACACCTGAGTGGCCGCCAATTACCGGTACGCTTGTACGAGAAACATTTAAACCTTTTAATTCAGATACGAATGTTTCAGAACGTAACACGTCTAAAGTAGTGACACCGAATAATTTACGTTTGTCGTAAACACCCGCTTTTTTCAATACTTCTGCAGCAATCGCAACAGTCGTATTCACAGGGTTGGTGATAATACCTACACAAGCTTTTGGACAAGTTTTTGCAACATGTTCAATTAAGTTACGTACGATCCCCGCATTAATGTTGAAAAGATCTGAACGATCCATACCCGGTTTACGTGCTACCCCTGCAGAAATTAAAACGACATCAGCACCTTTAAGCGCAGGTGTTGGATCTTCTCCTGCAAAACCTTCTACTTTCACCGCTGTTGGAATATGACTCACATCTTTAGCCACACCTGGTGTCACTGGTGCAATATCATAAAGTGCTAATTCACTTTCAGCGGGTAATTGTAATTTAAGTAATAAGGCTAATGCTTGACCAATACCGCCTGCTGCGCCTAATACTGCAACTTTCATAAAATACTCCTCATGTATTAATTAATCCTAACTAGGTAGAATTTTAAAGTCTTAGTCATTAAATTACAAACAGAGAAATTCAATAATGCGATCTAGCTCAAACTTTTCAAACTGTAAATTTATTTTAATTGCTTAAAATGAATTTTTATGCAATTCTTATGCAAATTCCCCTATACGAGAATAACTATGTCTGATCAATTAACAAAAGCATTTAAAGAACTGCTCCATCAAGAACGATTTGCTTCTCAGAGTGAAATTGTTGATGCCTTAAAAAACCAAGGATTTCAAAGCATTAACCAGTCTAAAGTTTCACGAATGCTAAGTAAATTTGGTGCAGTTCGTGCGAGAAATACGAGAATGGAAATGGTGTATTGCTTACCAAGCGAATTAAGTGTACCCGCCACCAGCAGTCCATTAAAAAATCTGGTTTTGGATATTGATCACAATGATTTTGTTATCGTCATTAAAACCTCTCCAGGTGCCGCGCAGTTGATTGCCCGCTTATTAGATTCCATAGGTAAACCTGAAGGCATTTTAGGCACTATTGCAGGAGATGACACCATTTTTGTAACACCAACAAAAGGCACTACAATTAAATCGCTTTTAGAACAAATTCAAACGCTCTTTGAAAGCAATCTATAATGAATATCTTAGTGACCGGTGGAACCGGATTTGTTGGGAAACCCTTAGTTGAATCACTACTTTCACGTGGCGATAGCGTTACTGTATTAACTCGCTCTATTGAAAAAGCCCAAACTATTTTTCCTGAAAAAACACCACAATTTTTGACCGCACTTTCAACACTCAAAGACTTAAATGAATTTGATGCGGTCATTAATCTTGCCGGTGAGCCAATCTTCGATAAAAGATGGACAGTTCAACAAAAAGAGAAGCTGCGTCACAGTCGTATTGATTTAACCCAACAGATTGTTCAACTCATTAACCAAAGTGAGCATCCGCCTTTTTTGATTTCAGGCTCAGCAACCGGAATTTATGGAGACGGTGGCGAAGATGTACTCACCGAAAATTCGTATCCAAGTAATCAATTTACCGCACAACTTTGTATTAATTGGGAAAATGCAGCCAAACAAGCCAACACAAGAGTCTGTTTAGTCAGAACCGGATTAGTGCTTTCTCCAAAAGGTGGCGCTTTTGCAAAAATCCTTCCGCTCTATCGCTTCGGATTAGGCGGCAAATTAGGGAATGGCGAGCAATATTGGAGTTGGATTGCGTTAGAGGACATGGTAGAAGGCCTTCTCTTTTTACTTGATCATAATAATTGTGAAGGTGAATTTAATTTTACTGCTCCACATCCGGTTAAAAATAAGACCTTTAACCAATTATTAGGTCAAGCGTTACATCGACCTTGTTTTGCTCAAGTGCCTCAATTTTTACTCACTTCTCTTCTCGGTGAACGCGCTTGCATTCTATTAGACAGTCAGAATGCCTATCCAAAACATTTGTTAGATTGCGGATTTACATTCCAATACTCAGAATTAAGTGATTACTTTTATAAAACACTTTAAAAACTAAAGGCTGGTCAAAACCAGCCTTTATTATTTTTCATATCCATTAAGCTAAATATTCTAAAAATTCTCCCACTGTGTGAAAGGAGCCAAATACCAGTACAATGTCATTTTTATCTGCATTTTTAACCGCACTTTGAACCCCTTCAATGACAGAGTCTTCAGAAACACTTTTTGCTGATGGGCAAACTGTTGTTAATTTTGCATTTAAATCGTCACCGGATTGACCACGGTAACCGCCTAATGTTACACAATACCATTGGTCAATAACAGAAGTAAGTTGGGTAAACACCGACTCCGCATCTTTATCTTTTAACATACCGCAAACGGCAATGATACGACCTGAAATCTGTGCTTTAAGTGCGGTCAATTTCTCAGCTAAATATTTTGCTGCATGAGGGTTATGCCCCACATCGATGATCACTTTTGGTAACTGTGAATAAGGAGCACTCAAGCGAGCTGCCAATTTTTCTAGCTGATTACCTTTCAATTGTTGGAAACGACCCACTAATTCCACTTCAATTAATGAACGTTTAATGGTATCGACAGAAATATCAAAAGGCATCTGTTCAACAGCAGCCAAAGCTGTTGCGGCATTAGCTAATGGAATTTGGCAAAACGGCAGATTTTCTAACCGCACCTTGTTGCTCTGCCACATCCAAGTTTGCTCATTGGCTTTAAACGACCAAGTGACATCTCGACGTGAAACCTGGCAATGTAATTTCTCCGCTTGTTCTAGCATAGGTTGCGGAACATTGGGTTCGCCAATCACAACCGGTTTATTCGCACGGAAAATACCCGCTTTTTCAAAGCCAATTTCTTCTCGAGTTGACCCAAGAAAATCCGTATGATCAATATCAATACTGGTGATAACCGCCAGATCATTATCAACAATATTGGTTGCATCTAAGCGTCCACCAAGCCCTACTTCAAGAATGACGACATCAAGCTTCGCTTGTTTGAATAAATGTAAAGCTGATAAGGTGCTAAATTCAAAATAAGTGAGAGACTGCGTTTTATGCTTTTCGATAAAATCAAAAGAAGCGGTATGTATTTCATCCAGTAAGTCTTGATTTTGAATACGAACACGTTCGTTATAACGCAATAAATGAGGTGAGGAATACACACCCACACGCAAACTGTGATTTAACAAAATGGTTTCAAGCAAACGGCACGTTGTGCCTTTACCATTTGTGCCCCCCACCGTGATCACATAAGGTGCGGGATTCAAAAGATCCAATTCTTCTGCCACCGATTTAATGCGCTCTAGCCCTAAATCAATAGCTTTGAAATGACTGTTTTCCAAATAAGAAAGCCACTCAGCGAGTGGCGAAGTGGCTTTTAAATTCATTGCATTACTCATGTTCAACAACTTCTACTTCAACAAAAGGTGAAGGTTGATTGGTGAGTTTGCTTAAAAGGTTTCCAAGGGTTGAACGCATTTCTGAACGCTTCACGATCATATCAATCGCCCCTTTCTCGAGTAAGAATTCACTACGTTGGAAGCCTTCTGGCAATTTTTCACGTACAGTTTGTTCGATAACACGTGGGCCTGCAAAACCGATTAATGCTTTTGGTTCAGCGATGTTCACATCACCTAGCATCGCAAAACTTGCAGATACCCCACCTAATGTTGGGTCGGTTAATACAGAAATAAACGGTACACCTTTTTCACGCATTTTTGCTAACACCGCACTGGTTTTCGCCATTTGCATTAATGAGAAAAGAGCTTCTTGCATACGTGCACCACCACTTGCAGAGAAACATACAAATGGACAGTTTAATTCAATTGCTTTTTCTGCCGCTTTTACAAATTTTGAACCCACAACAGAGCCCATTGAACCGCCCATGAAACTGAAGTTAGATGCAGCAACAACTACAGGCATATTGTAAAGTGTACCTGTCATTGTGATTAAAGCATCTTTTTCACCGGTTTCTTTTTGTGCAGCAGTAATACGATCTTTATATTTTTTTAAATCTTTAAATTTAAGAATATCTTTTGGTTCTAAATCAGCCGACAATTCTTGGCTTGAACCTTCATCTAATAAGGCTAAAAGGCGCTCACGAGCATCAATGCGCATATGATGGCCGCATTTTGGGCAAACATGTAAATTACGTTTTACTTCTTCGCCGTAAAGCACTTGTTCGCAAGAGGTACATTTTGTCCAAACCCCTTCTGGCACGTTTGCTTTACGTGATGTAGAGGAAGAGGTTCCTTTGCTAAAAATTTTATCAATCCAGCTCATTTTTTACCTTTTTTATTAACTAGAAAAGTCTGTGTATTTAATCATAATTTAGCGAAATTTGCTAGTCAGATGAGATTATCTTCTAAAAACAATGGGCCTAAATTTTTCTGTGGAATTTCAAATTTTTCAGGGTAAATGACATTCACTAAATATAAGCCTTCGGGTTTCGCTGTTGGTGCGGCCAATTTACGATCTTTTTGCTCTAACAACCATTTCATCCACTCAACAGGTTGGTTACCGGCACCAACTTCAATCAAGCTTCCCACAATGTTGCGTACCATATGATGCACAAAGGCATTAGCTTGAATATCCACAATAATGTACTGCCCTTTTCGCACCACATTTAAATGATGCACATTTCGCCAGGGGGTATTCGATTGGCATTGTGCTGCTCGGAAAGAAGAAAAATCATTTTCGCCTAATAAAAACTGCCCCGCTTGGTGCATTTTCTTTTCGTCTAAATCTAAATGGCAATGGGTAATCCCTTCCGGCAAAATGGCTGAACGTAATTTATTGCAATACAAGATATAACGATAACGACGCGCGGTTGCCGAAAAACGGGCATGAAATTCATCATCCACCACTTTTGCCCAACTCACTGAAATGTCATCAGGCAAATTCGCATTCGTGCCAAATGCCCAAGCTTTTTCTGGACGAACTACTGTGGTTTCAAAATGCACCACTTGTCCTGTGCCATGCACTCCTGAATCTGTTCTACCCGCACAAAACACTTCAATTTTTTCATTTGCCACAAAAGATAACGCTTTTTCTAATTCTTCTTGTACGCTACGCACTTTCTCTTGTCGCTGCCAGCCACAATATTGTTTTCCGTTATATTCAATGCCTAAGGCTATCTTCATTGGAAAATACTCCTAAAACGATTTCAAATTTGACCGCACTTTGCCCGAAAAGAAAAAACACCAATAACTCATCATTATTGGTGTTCTTATCACAAGCTAAAAATTAAGCACGTTTGAAGTCAATGTGAACCAATTTTGGTTTGAATGGGTGACGTTGCATTGCTTGAACTTTCACTGCAACTTCTTTACCTTCAACCACTAAAGTGATTACATCGCTATAGAAAGAATCGTGAGCTTGTGCGTTGTTTAATTCATCGTGATTTAAGATGATTGAAACAGGTGCTTCGCTGCCACCATAAATGATTGCAGGGATTTGACCGTTGTGACGCAGGCGGCGGCTCGCACTCTTACCTTGCGCTTGACGAACTTCAGC
>CAJPKS010000087.1:0-7368 GCA_905371285.1 Haemophilus sp. HMSC068C11
ATTTTATACGGATTCAATTATGGCAACTGAAATTGTTGAGAAAAAGAAACACGACCAAGAACAAGTCGTAGAAGGAAAATCAAAAGGCTTAAACACGCTTCTTTGGATTCTTTCTGTGGCATTTTTTACCGCAGCAGCAATTGGTAACGTTTATTTTAAAGAAGCCTTTTCTTTACCTGTGCGTGTAGTTGGCGTAGTTGTCGCCTTATTAATTGCCTTTGGTTTCGCTGCAATTACCAACCAAGGTACAAAAGCTCGTACATTCTTTAGCGAAGCAAAAGTTGAAGGTCGTAAAGTGGTATGGCCAACTCGTGCAGAAACACGTCAAACCACTTTAATCGTTATTGCGGTAACCGTGCTTACCTCTTTATTCTTCTGGGCAATTGATTCAATTATCATTGCATTGATTAACTTCTTAACTGATTTGAGATTCTAAAATGAGCGAAACTGAAAACGTATCCAAAAAACGTTGGTATGTATTGCAAGCATTCTCAGGCTTTGAGAGTCGTGTTGCAATCACATTGCGTGAATATATCAAACAACAACAAATGGAAGATCAGTTTGGCGAAGTGTTAGTGCCGACTGAAGAAGTCGTTGAAAACGTAGCAGGTAAACGTCGCAAAAGTGAACGTAAATTCTTCCCTGGCTATGTATTAGTTGAAATGGCAATGAACGATGACACATGGCACTTAGTGAAAAGTGTACCACGTGTAATGGGCTTTATCGGTGGTACTCCAGATAAGCCAGCACCAATTTCTAAACGTGAAGCAGATTTAATTTTAAATCGTTTAGAGCAAAGTGCTGAAAAACCACGTCATCGTAAAGAATATCAACCAGGTGAAGAAGTGCGTGTGACAGAAGGTCCATTTGCTGACTTTAATGGTACGGTTGAAGAAGTAGATTACGAAAAAGGCCGCTTAAAAGTGTCTGTATCTATCTTCGGTCGTGCAACACCAGTTGAGCTTGAATTTGGTCAAGTGGAAAAAACACGTTAATTTCCCTTTTCCAAAACAAGAGATTTAATGACCGCACTTAAACAATAAAGTGCGGTTGTTTTTCGAGTAGTTTTTCTACTTGAAATTTCGAGGCTGATTAATTAAAATACAGCCTTTCATTAACAGGGGAGCCGATTTCGGCGTTATCACCCATTTAGAGGAAACTAAAAAATGGCAAAAAAAGTCCAAGCATACGTTAAGTTGCAAGTTGCAGCTGGTATGGCAAACCCATCACCACCAGTTGGTCCTGCATTAGGTCAACAAGGTGTGAACATCATGGAATTCTGTAAAGCATTCAACGCTCGTACTGAGAGCATTGAAAAAGGTTTACCAATTCCAGTTGTTATCACTGTATATGCAGACCGTTCATTCACTTTCATTACTAAAACTCCACCAGCAGCAGTATTATTGAAAAAAGCTGCAGGTATCAAATCTGGTTCTGGTAAACCGAACAAAGATAAAGTGGGTAAAGTAACTTTAGATCAAGTTCGTCAAATCGCTGAAACTAAAGCAGCAGATATGACTGGCGCGACTATCGAAACTAAAATGAAATCAATTGCTGGTACTGCTCGCTCAATGGGCTTAGTGGTGGAGGAATAATACGATGGCTAAATTGACTAAAAAAATGAAAGCAATCAAAGCTGGCGTAGATTCTACTAAAGCATACGAAATCAACGAAGCAATCGCGTTATTAAAACAATTCGCAACAGCTAAATTCGTTGAAAGTGTTGACGTTGCAGTAAACTTAGGTATCGATCCTCGTAAATCAGACCAAAACGTTCGTGGTGCAACTGTATTACCACACGGTACTGGTCGTGAAGTACGCGTAGCTGTGTTCACCCAAGGTGCTAACGCAGATGCAGCTAAAGAAGCTGGTGCTGATTTAGTCGGTATGGAAGATTTAGCAGAGCAAATCAAAAAAGGCGAAATGAACTTTGACGTTGTTATCGCTTCTCCTGATGCAATGCGTGTTGTTGGTCAATTAGGTCAAGTATTAGGCCCACGTGGTTTAATGCCAAACCCTAAAGTTGGTACCGTAACACCAAACGTTGCTGAAGCAGTTAAAAATGCTAAATCTGGTCAGATCCGTTATCGTAACGATAAAAACGGTATCATCCACACAACAATTGGTAAAGCAAACTTCTCTGAAGTTCAATTAAAAGAAAACCTTCAAGCATTATTGGCTGCTTTAAACAAAGCAAAACCAACTACTGCAAAAGGTATCTTTATCAAGAAAGTAAGCATCTCTACAACTATGGGTGCTGGTGTGGCTGTTGATCAAGCTTCACTATAATTAAGCGTTAAAACTTAATTCAAATTAACCGCACTTTGGGTAACTAAAGTGCGGTTATTTTTTACATGCTTTCAATAAGTGAAATATTGAGAATATAAAAAGAGCGCTCAAATTTTATTATATTTTGAATTTGACCGCTCTTTTTTATGAGAGATTACTTCGCTAAAGCAAAAATGGCTTCAATAGCTTCTTTGGTATACGTTTTTTCCACTTTCGCTCTGATTGCAGTTTGAGCCGCATTATCGACAATTTCAGCTAAGGTTTTATCATCAATACCAAGTTGTTCAAGACGAGTTGGTGTGCCGATTTTATCAAACCAAGCTTTTAAGACGAAGATACCCTCTTCAGCATTATCTAGGCCAAATATTTCTTTAGCAAAGCGTTTGAATTGAGCAGGTCTTTGAGATTGATACCATTGCATCCACGCAGGCATAATGACGGACAGCCCAGCTCCATGTGGCACATCTGAAATCGCACTCATGGAATGCTCAATCATATGATTTGGGAAACCGTAAGGTGAGATACCTAAATGCGTTAAACCATTTAACGCAAGTGTAGCCGCCCAGGCAAATTCACTACGTGCATTGAGATCTTGTGGGTCATTAAGCAAGATTTCCGTGGTGCGAATAACCGTTTTAATATTGCTTTCTACTAAGAAATCAATAATTTCAGGGCGATATTCAGCCGTGAAGTAGGCTTCAATAGAATGAGCAATAATATCCGCAGCAGAATACACTAAATAATCACGACTGACGGTCGCTTGTAATTTCGGATTAATGACTGATACTTTTGGGAATAAATGGTTGCTGTGAATCGAATATTTTTGTTGCGTTTCTTCATTGGTAATGACTGAGCCCCAGTTCATTTCACTGCCTGTTGCTGCAAGGGTGATTACATCAAAAATCATCAATGCTTTTTGCACAGGTGTGCCTTTAAAGAAGTCCCAAGTATCACCGTCATAGCACGCACCTGCTGCGATCGCTTTCGCACTATCAAGGCAAGAGCCGCCACCAATACTCAACACACTATCTGCACCAAAGGCTTTTGCCATTGCAACGGCTTCACGGACTTTACTGATTGTTGGGTTACTTTTTACCCCGCCACATTCAATGTATTCAATGCCATGCTCACGCAAGCTTTTCGCCACATCTTCAAATAAGCCTGATTGTTTGACACGCTCACTACCATAGATAATTAAGGCCTTTTTTGCAGCGTATTCGTGCATATATTTCCCCATCTCTTTTTCTTTATCGAGTCCAAATTCAATGCGAGTTGGGTTTTGAAAACTAAATGGATACATATTTATCTCCTTATTATCTATTAAGTGCGGTCAGTTTTTGTGTTGTTTTTATTCCACAAAGTAATGCGGAATGAAGTGGCTATCATTGCCGGTAACTGGGGTAAAATCTTCTCTTAATCCGATGCCACAAGCCACATCACCTACTACCCAAGAACCAATCATTGGATACATACCATCAAAATTTGGCAGTTCAAATTTTTGTTGATAGATGTAGCCTGCTTGATCGTAAAAGGCAGAATGTTCGCTACCTTTGGCGGCAAATTCTAGACCATTACGTTTTTCATAGTAAGAAACATTGGCGCCCTCACGGCCTAAGGTTGGTTTTTTCACCCATATCGATTGGCGATCGGTAATATCATGCTTGCTAAAGTAAGCGGGTAGTAATAATGGGTGGTTTGGATGTTTTTGCCATAATTTCGCCAATAGCACTTTATTGCTTAATAGTAATTTCCACGCCGGTTCAATAAAGGTAGTGGATGAGTTAAGCATGTGTGGTGCATATTCTGTCGTGGTCATCCATTCAAGCGGATAGAGCTTAAATAAACAATCAATAGGTTGATTATTCAGATCGAGGAATTGCTGACTGTCTTTATCGTAACCTACATCTTCAATGGCAAGCTGATGAATATGCCAACCTGCGTTGTAAGCCACATCCGCTAGGTAATCAATATTGCCCCAATCTTCACGCCCCGCTTCTTGCATGGCACTAAAATGGAAATCGTTTAGTCCAGTTTGCTGTTGAATAAACTGAAAGCGATTGAGTAATTCTTCGTGAATCCAATTAAATTGGTCACGATGCGCTAAGCCTTCAATTTGCTCTAACCATTGCCATTGCACCACAGCAGCTTCAAGCAGAGAAGTAGGGGTGTCGGCATTGTATTCAAACATTTTGAGGTTTTCGCCGTCATAGCCAAAATCAAAACGACCATATAAGTGCGGTACGTTTTTAGCCCATGTTTGTTCAATCAGATTTTTCTGCAAATCGGTGAAACGATAATAGGCATAATCACCTTGTTTCACTTCGTTGGCAACAAAATCCATACACATTGCGTGCAATTCGTTGGTCGCATCTTCAATACGATCGATTTCCGCTAGGGTAAATTC
Organism: Haemophilus sp. HMSC068C11; assembly: GCA_905371285.1. Classification (GTDB taxonomy): domain Bacteria; phylum Pseudomonadota; class Gammaproteobacteria; order Enterobacterales; family Pasteurellaceae; genus Haemophilus_D. Next base: position 4,694 of record CAJPKS010000087.1, read on the forward strand.
ATAAGCCACATTATCAGACCAATAATGCGAGCCGTCAGAGGAAGGCAGATTATAGTAATCAAAGCCCACATCTAATAATTGTTGCACCATATTGGGGCGAGTGGGAAAGCCCGTGATTCGTTTCATATTTAACCGCCTGAGCTACGACTGCTGCTTGAGTTAGAACTTTTAAAGCCACCGCGTGAAACTGGTTTGCTGTAAGTGCTGCCTGCATTGCCTTTAACTAATACAGGCTTACCGACAGAACGATTAGTTTGTGGTTGGATAACTTGACCCGTTGGTGTTGAAACGGCGCGATTGCTTGGATTGTAGCTAGGCCCTAAAAATGAGCCCATCGTACGTGCGATCATATAACCCATTGCAGCACCAGCAATCGCACTGCCCATACTACCGTGTCCTTCTCCTGTTGCAGAACTCGTGTGGCTTGTTCCCTCTGCGCTGCTTGAATCACCAGAGTGAGTTGCTCCATCAGGATTTAAGGTTTGTTTAACGGTCTGATTGTCTTCTGACCATTCACTATTATTGCTTGGACGTGTATTTAAATTGCCCGAGAGAGAGGAGCCAGAGCCAGCATGTGCTGTGGTGGTGCTGTTATTTTCATTAGATTGGTCAGCTTCGCATAATTCGATTTTTTGCCAATCGGCTAAACAATCCTCAAGGCTATTATAAACATCTCGTTGAACTTGCTCTTCTGAGCAGCCGCCCAATAAAGCCACAATGGAAAGGCTGACGAGAACTTGATTTTTCTTTTTCATCATAGGGTTAAAGTGTTAATAATTCAGTTAAATGATTGATTTCTAATGTAGGCAAAACACTTGCTTCAGTAAATGAATTGAGATCTTTGCCTGATAAATTAATCCATACAGCTTGGCAGCTGGCTTGAATGGCGCCTTGAACATCCGTGGTTAAGTTATCACCAATATGTAAAATTTCACTCGGTTTTACGCCAAAATAATGGGCGGTTTGGTGGAACAAATCTTGGTGAGGTTTCGCTCTGCCTTGTTCTCCACCACGTAAACTCAGTTGAAAATGTTCAAATCCAATACGTGTTGCAATCACATTACCATTGGTAATCACGCTAAGCGGGTAGCGATCTTTCAGTTGATTCAGCACTTCAATACTTTCAGTGGGGACATCAATTTTATGTCGCCATTCAATAAACTCTTCCATGGCAATCGCTAAAGTGCGGTCAATTTCACCCGTACTTTTACCATTATGCGTCAGTAAGTTGCGTAACGTTTCGACGCGCCAGGCAATCACATCTTCAGCAATCAAGGGATCTTTCTCCGCCAGTTGCCATTTCCATTCTCGCCAATATTCTGAGGTAAGCTCGCTCAGTTGTGCGTGTTCTTGCACACATTGAAGAAAGCGTTCTTCGGCTAAACGAATTACATCACTGTTATCGTAAAGGGTATCATCAAGATCAAAACTCATAACCTTGAAAGGCTGAAGACCGCGGTAAAATCGCATAGTTAATCCTATTTAATGGTATTCACACCAAGCCATGCGGTCGCACGTTCATTGGTGATTTCTTCGTGTGTCCACATGCTCATTAAGTCAGGCTGAGGATGCTTGTTGGTGTTATAGCCGATCAAATGAGCAAAATCAAATACGGCATGCGGATAGCCGTTAATAAGCAATAAGGCTAAATAACCGCTTTCATCCCAGCAGATTTCTAATTTACGTGCTTCGTGGTGATTGCGAGTGTTATCGACGTTATAAACATGTAAGCAATCGACAACAGGCTGTGCATTTTGACGCATATCTAATGCATAAAAATAGCCCGTTTCACCATCATCTTCAAACATTACCGCCAGATGCTCATGCACAGTCGAGTGTGTGCCGACTTGCTTTGGTTGACCGAGAAAGAGTTGATCTTCGAGGGTTAAATGTAACATGGTATTTCCTAATCAAATTGTGTAGTCCAGTGACTACTATGGTGTGCCTGAAAGCAAAGTTCAACCTGTGCGGGCGTATTTTTTTCTTCATTCATTGGTGGCAGTTCATCCAGCGTAAAATAGGCAGATTGCACAGTTTCACTATTTGGTTGAAATTCGCCACTTAATGATTCGCACATGACGAAGGTTTTGAGTACAGGATGCGCAAAAGGCGGAAAATTTCGTTTATGTTGTTCGTGAATAGCAATAATGAAAGTCGGTTTAACATTAAGCCCCGCTTCTTCGCGTACTTCTTTAATCGTATTACTATGAATGGTTTCTAGCACATCTATCCAGCCGCCAGGCAGTGACCAAAGACCATCATTTTCTTGTACTAATAAAATTTTATCATCTTTAAAAATAGCTGCACGCGAGTCGATTTTAGGGGTTTGATAACCTGCCCCATTGCAGAAAAATGATTTGACGGTTTCTTTGGGTATTGCTGTTTTATAAGCGAGCATTTCAGCAGACAAATCCCGCAAGCGTTCATAGCGTTCAATATCATAGATATTTTTGCAATAAGTTAGCCCGTTTTGTGCAATGCTTTGGATTTCGATAGCCCAAGATAGCCAAGGTTCAGTAAGAAGTGAATCAGATTGTGTCTTCATAAAAACACCTTAAAAAAACACCGCACTTTTGTGCAAAGTGCGGTGAGATTTTACAGTAAATTCAGCGTGAATTACGCTTGACCTTTAACCGCTTTTAAACCTAAGAACGGAGCTGGTGTGCCAGCACGTT
>CAJPKS010000088.1:0-7248 GCA_905371285.1 Haemophilus sp. HMSC068C11
GGTATGTATGCAGCATTGTTGTGCAAGCCAGACCAGAAAAACTTAACCAAGTCAAAGAAGCCATTTTAGCGATTCCAACCGCTGAGATTCATGGCGAAAAATCTGATGAAGGCAAATTGGTGGTCACCCTTGAAAGTAACCGTCAATTAGCATTAGCGGATCTTATGGATGAAATTAAAGATATCCCAGGAGTAATTGTCGTTTCTTTAATTTCGAATTACTTAGATGAAAAATAAATAATTTAGGTATACATGCCATTTTGTATATTCTAAAAAATTCAACAACGAGTGGGGAAAACTATGGAACTTAATCGTAGAGATTTTATGAAAGCCAATGCTGCGCTTGCAGCAGCAGCGGCTGCCGGTATGACCATCCCTGTTAAACAGGTTGATGCGGCAGAAGATATGGGCATCAAATGGGATAAAGCGCCATGTCGTTTCTGTGGTACAGGATGTAGCGTATTGGTAGGAACCAAAGATGGTCGAGTTGTCGCAACTCAAGGTGACCCAGATGCAGAGGTAAACCGTGGTTTAAACTGTATCAAAGGTTACTTCCTTTCTAAAATCATGTACGGTGCAGACCGTGTACAAACTCCGTTATTACGTATGAAAGATGGTAAATTCCATAAAGAAGGTGACTTTACACCCGTTTCTTGGGATCAAGCTTTCACTATCATGGCGGAAAAAATCAAAGACATCTTGAAGAAAAAAGAACCAAATGCTGTTGGGATGTTCTCTTCCGGTCAAACAACCATCTACGAAGGTTACGCAAAAGTAAAACTTTGGAAAGCTGGTTTCCGTTCTAATACTATCGACCCGAATGCTCGTCACTGTATGGCGTCTGCAGCGGTTGCATTTATGCGTACATTCGGTATGGATGAACCAATGGGTTGCTATAACGATATCGAGAAAACCGATGCATTTGTGCTTTGGGGTTCAAACATGGCGGAAATGCACCCAATTTTATGGTCTCGTATTTCTGACCGTCGTCTTTCTTCTGATAATGTGAAAGTGGTGGTTATGTCAACATTCGAACACCGTTCGTTTGAATTAGCTGATGTGCCTATCGTGTTTAATCCACATTCAGACCTTGCAATTCTTAACTATATCGCTAACTACATTATCCAAAACGATAAAGTAAACTGGGATTTCGTTAATAAACACACTAAATTCAAACGTGGTGAAACCGATATCGGTTATGGTTTACGCCCAGAACATCCGCTTGAAGTTGCTGCGAAAAACCGTAAAACCGCAGGTAAAATGCACGATTCTGACTTCGAAGAATTCAAGAAAATCGTTGCACCTTATACATTAGATGAAGCACACCGTATTTCTGGTGTACCAAAAGATCAGCTTGAAACTCTTGCGAAGATGTACGCAGATCCAGAACAAAACTTAGTATCTTACTGGACAATGGGCTTTAACCAACACACTCGTGGTGTATGGGTTAACCACATGATCTATAACGTACACTTATTAACCGGTAAAATTTCTAAACCAGGTTGTGGTCCGTTCTCATTAACTGGTCAACCTTCAGCTTGTGGTACAGCACGTGAAGTAGGTACTTTCGTTCACCGTTTACCAGCAGACATGGTAGTAACCAATCCAAAACACGTTGAAATTACAGAGAAAAAATGGAAATTACCAAAAGGCACTATCCCAACTGTACCTGGCTATCCAGCGGTACAACAAAGCCGTGCCTTAAAAGACGGTAAACTAAATTTCTTATGGCAAATGTCCACCAACAACATGCAAGGCGGTCCGAATATCAATGACGAAATTTTCCCTGGTTGGCGTAACCCTGAGAACTTTATCGTTGTTTCAGACCCTTACCCATCAGTTTCTGCTGTTGCGGCTGACTTAATTCTTCCAACTTGTATGTGGGTAGAAAAAGAAGGGGGTTATGGTAACGCTGAACGTCGTACCCAATTATGGCGTCAACAAGTAAAAGGCCCAGGTGAGTCTCGTTCTGACTTATGGCAAATTGTTGAATTTGCTAAATACTTCAAAACTGATGAAGTATGGGGTGAAGAGTTATTAGCTCAAATGCCTGAATATCGTGGCAAAACCTTATACGAAGTGCTTTACGAAAATGGTGAAGTAAACAAATTTAAAGTACCAACGGATGTTCCGGGATACATCAATGATGAAGCCGATCACTTTGGTTACTACCTACAAAAAGGTTTATTCGAAGAATACGCTGACTTCGGTCGTGGTCATGGTCATGACTTAGCACCATTCGATACTTATCACCAAGTACGTGGTTTACGTTGGCCGGTTGTTGACGGTAAAGAAACCTTATGGCGTTACCGTGAAGGCTTTGACCCGTATGTCAAACCAGGTGAAGATATCGCATTCTATGGCTATCCAGATAAAAAAGCGATTATTCTAGGTGTTCCTTATGAAGCACCTGCAGAATCACCGGATGAAGAATATCCATTATGGTTATGTACTGGTCGTGTACTTGAGCACTGGCATACCGGTACCATGACTCGTCGTGTACCTGAATTACACCGTGCATTCCCGAACAACTTAGTTTGGATGCACCCTGCGGATGCGAAAAAATATGGCTTACGTCATGGGGATAAAGTGAAGTTAATCACTCGTCGTGGTGAAATGATCACTTACTTAGATACCCGTGGTCGTAACAAATGTCCTCAGGGCTTAATTTATACCACCTTCTTTGATGCGGGTCAGCTTGCGAACAAATTAACATTGGATGCAACCGATCCAATTTCAGGCGAAACCGACTTCAAAAAATGTGCGGTTAAAGTGGAAAAAGCGTAGGATTTTCCTTTCGTTTCTAGTCACTCCTCTCTTTCAAGAGAGGGGAATTTAAAATAAGAGCGGTCAAATTTTGCAACATTTTTACAAAATCAGGCCGCTTATAAAAGGAAACGCAGATGAGACTTGATCCTAACCGTCGTCAGTTTTTAAAAAATGTGACAAGAACGGCTGCCGGAGTGTGTGGGGTTGGTATTATTCTTGGCTTACAGCAACAACAAGCTAAAGCTAAAGAAGGAATCGCCTTACGTCCACCTGGTGCTTTACCGGAAAAGGATTTCTTGGCAGCTTGTACCCGTTGCGGACAATGCGTCCAAGCGTGTCCATATGATATGTTGCATTTAGCTTCGCTGATTTCACCAATGGAAGCTGGCACACCTTATTTTATCGCTCGGGATAAACCTTGCGAAATGTGTCCGGATATTCCTTGTATGAATGCTTGTCCAAGTGGCGCATTAAGTGAGGAACTTAAAGACATCAATGATGCGAGAATGGGGTTAGCCGTATTGCTAGACCATGAAACTTGTCTTAACTGGCAGGGGTTGCGTTGTGATGTGTGTTATCGCGTTTGTCCATTAGTAGATAAAGCGATTACACTTGAACGTATCCACAATGATCGTACAGGGATTCATGCAAAGCTTATTCCAACTGTTCACTCTGATGCTTGCACCGGATGCGGTAAATGCGAACAAGCTTGTGTGTTAGAAGAAGCGGCAATTAAAGTCTTACCGATGGATATCGCCAAAGGATTACTCGGTCGCCACTATCGCTTAGGCTGGAAAGAAAAACAAAACGCCGGAAAATCCTTAATTGAGGAGCAACATCCAGATGGCTTACGTCCAGCAATGGATGCTCGTATGCCGGAAGGCTCACATGAGCCGGTTTATCAGCCAATGCAAGTTCAACCGAACCAAAAAGTTGCAACACCAAACCGTGCAACAATGGATTATGTACCAAATCCAACAACAGTTCCGGAAGCAGAGCAATTCCCAAATCTGGACTTAAACATTAAGGGGGTGAAATAATGGCTGAAAAATATACCCCGAATAAGCCTAAAGATGCAGGCTTAGAAGCTCGCCAAAAACTCGGTTGGTGGCATGCTTATCGCTTTTTAATTCTACGTCGAATCAGTCAATTAAGTATTATTTTAATGTTCTTAAGCGGCCCGATTTGGCAAGTTTGGATTCTAAAAGGCAATTACAGCTCAAGCATGCTTTTGGATACTGTACCATTGACAGATCCATTGATTACCGCTGAAAGTTTAGTGACAGGTTACCTACCAGAAATCACAACGATTATTGGTGCCTTAGTGATTGTCATATTCTACGCCATTGTTGCGAGCAAAGCCTTTTGTAGTTGGGTTTGCCCAATGAATATTGTGACTGATGCTGCAGCTTGGTTACGTAGAAAATTAGGTATTCGACAATCATTAAAAATTTCACGTCAACTTCGCTATGTGATTTTAGCCGTGATTTTAGTTGGTAGTGCAATAACGGGTACGCTCTTATGGGAGTGGATAAATCCTGTCGCGGCACTTGGACGTATCTTTGTCTTTGGAACAGGCGCAACCCTTTGGTTGGTTACAGTCATCTTTTTATTTGACTTACTTGTTGCTGAGCATGGCTGGTGTGGTCACCTTTGTCCAATTGGTGCGATATATGGTGTCATTGGTGCTAAAAGCCTGATAAAAATTAATGTAGTCGATCGCGATCGCTGTGACCGCTGTATGGACTGTTATAATGTTTGCCCAGAGCCGCAAGTATTAAGACTTCCTTTACATGGTGGACCTGAAGATAGCCAAATTATATTGGCAAAAGATTGTATTACTTGTGGACGCTGTATTGACGTTTGCGCAGAAAATGTATTTACATTTGGATCTCGATTTGAGAAACAAATAAAAATTAAAAATATTTAATTATTTAATGGAGTGGATTTCATGAAAAAATCATTTATTTTCATGCTGGCTTTATGTAGTGGATTGGCATTTGCTGATGCACCACAAGTTGCAAACAGCATCGATAAAACAGCAGAAAGTCTTGCACCTGCATTTAATAATCCTTATAAAGATGTAGGCAATATTCCTGTTACTTTTCCTAACCAACCCCCACTTGTTCCACACAGCATTCGTGGTTTACAAGTAACTAAAAATGCGAATCAATGTTTAGGTTGCCACGCGCCAGATGTTGCCCCAACAACGGGTGCGCCACGTGTTCCTGAGAGTCATTTCTTAACACGTGATGGTCAAAAAACAGAAGGTACCTCACCACGTCGTTATTTCTGTTTACAATGCCACGTTCAGCAAACTAACGTAAATCCAATTATTCAAAATAAATTCGAAACCATTCGTAAAACGCAAGGTAAATAAGGAGCTAAACCATGATTAAATCAAGCATTCAAAAAGTTTGTCGTTGGTTACGCTCGCCGAGCAAAATGGCAATTGGTGGGGTGATTTTATTAACTATCATTGGTACTATTGTTGGCACTAACCTGTTTAATGCTGGAATGGCGACAACTAATACAGAGCAATTCTGTTCAGACTGTCATACTAATGACGTTGTACCTGAGTACCAAGCGTCAATCCACTTTAGTAACCGTTCAGGTGTGAAAGCAATTTGTTCAGACTGTCACGTTCCACATGAATTCATTCCAAAAATGGTTCGTAAAATGCAGGCATCGACTGAAGTTTATGCTCACTTTACAGGTAAAGTCGATACTAAAGAAAAATTCGAAAAACATCGTTTAGAAATGGCTGAACGCGAATGGGCGCGTATGAAAGCGAATAACTCACAAGAGTGTCGTAACTGCCATAACTTTAATGATATGGATTACTCACAACAAAAAACTGTGGCACAACAAATGCACGCACTTGCACAGGAACAAAACAAAACCTGTATCGACTGTCACAAAGGGATTGCACACCATCTTCCAGATATGTCAAAAGTACAACAAACTTTTATTCCTGCTGATATGTTAAAAACAGATGAAAAACCAGCTGATAGCAAAGAAGCAAAATAATTTTATAAATTAACAATAATAAATCGGCACTCATTGAGTGCCGATTTTGTTTTTATTTCTTAAGGAAATCTTTATCAGATAATACCCTTAACGGTTGCATATCACTATTTCCCATAATGACCAAACTCGGGTCTGAGCGTAAACAGCTACCACCATAATGCCCACCTACAGTAAAAGTACAGACCTGAACATATTGGTCTTCCACTTTTGGTAAACACCAAAGTTGTTGATAGATACTCTCCTGCTTACCAAAACGACCATCTTTGCTATCAAGCACTGATTTACACTCACCAATTAATTTCACATTATCACCTCGGCGACCAGCAATTGGTTTTTGTGCGTAACCACTTTTAATCAGCTCAGGTGTCAATTCAAATCCTGCTTCTAGTAGATAACGATGGTTTGGGAATAATGACCACAATACTGGTAAGATCGCTTTATTACTTGGAATTGCCGTCCACAGTGGCTCATAAACTAGAACTTCTGGACGAAGTAACACATCAATCAACCGCACTTTATCTTCCGGATAGCCTGTACGAATTGGTGGTGCCACTTCCATGCCTGTTGCATCTTCACGAAGTTGCTCCAACATAGTTTCCCAGGCCCACGTTTTCCATACTGTTTTTACTTGGTTATCTTCATCATCAATCAAACGACCTCGACTATCCCAATGTAACCCCTCGGTCCCATGAATAATTTTGGCTTTAAATCCTGCTTGAACCAGTGCATTGCGCATAAATAATGCGTGATAATCTTCCTCATCATCGTGATCTTGCATAATATGAACAAGTGGCGTGGCTTCACTATGTTTCCAACAATCCGCTAATGCATTACGTAAGCCATCGGCAGGATTATCGCCTATATTCAATCCACCCTGAATTGCCCATCGATTCATAAACTCACCAGCTTCAGCGTGACAAGAAGCTGAATCTGCATTGTATTCATATACTTTCAATCCACGACTATCCATGCAGAAATCTAAACGCCCCGTAATAGTTTGATAACGGCGATTTTGCCAAGATAACCGTAAGCGAGGCCAAAGCAATTTAGGAATATTAAAATATTGTAATAACTTATCGTCTTTTAAGACTTTATCTGTGGCATGCAAATACATTAAATGCAATTCATTGGTTGCACGAATTAACTCATGTTGTGCTGTTTCAGATATCGTAAAATAGCGATATTGATCCGAATGGCTGACTTTATGCCCTCCCATAGCCTTCACATAGGCAACTTCAAATTCATTTTGCTCATTCAGCCATTTATGCTCAAACTGACCGTTGTTTTCAATATGTTCTGCATGAATTTCAAGTTTCTCTTTTTCTGGCGTTGGCTGCGGCAGACTGTATTCGGTGTCTTCCGTTTGGATCATCCAACCTAAAATTTCGGTATCATCAAAGGTATCATGCAAAAAATATCCTGTTTCAGAAACTGTCATCGGTAATTCACG
>CAJPKS010000089.1:0-7135 GCA_905371285.1 Haemophilus sp. HMSC068C11
TCATCACGTTTTGTTTCCCATTCATAACCACTAATTGCATTTCCCCAATATTTTTCACTTTCTCCCCAGAAACTATTTTCCATCCAACTGTCCATATCCTCTTTTGAAAAGGCGCCAAGGAGCACGCCGATCACCACTGCTGCCCCCCCGATCCAAAGACCAACTGTTGCGGCTGTAGCTATTCCAGAGGCCATTAAGGCGTTTTCAGCCAATAGTCCAAGTACACCATAAGAGCTTGAGAAGATTACCCCTCCAAATCCACGTAACATTGCTGCATTTTGACCTAAAACATCATTTTTATAGCGTGCTTCATACCAGTTACCATATTCGACCAAAGTGTTTAAAAATACTAAGGCTGTATTGGCACTTACCAAGCTACTTGTGATTTGTCTTAACATTGGTGCATCTGATAAGCTAGTAATTTTAAAATTTGTTAGCTTTAAATTTTGTTTATGGGGATGTGTCGCAATACCCGGATTCACTAATTTAGGTGTAATGTCTTTTCTACTTTTATCTATTTTAGCCTTAAAATTGTCTAAAATTGGAGTTGATTTAGAGCCAGCAAGGGCGAGAGCGGCAGCTAAGAATGGATCATTTGCTATCTGTCCTGCTTTGGTTCGATATTGTTGTGTATTAAAGAAACCCAGAAAAACTTCAAATGTTTGCAATAAAATCAACCCATTTCCTACATTAAAGTGAGCATATTCATTTGGTAGCGAATTCTTCCATGTTATATTATTGACGACATCTCCTTTTATTCGTTTAGATGAGGCAATAAATTGGTCTGTATGAGTATATCGTTTTGCTAAAGGATTGACCTCATAGACTCGTTTCCAATGAACAAGATGCCCTCCTTTTCCAACCTTTGTTAGGTTATTTGGATTAGCTAAAGCACTATGTTTAGTGATTAATACATCAACTACTAAATCATAGGCTGCAATAGAAAATACAGTTCTTTTGGCTAAAGCTTCTAATACTTCTAGCGATTTACCAAATAATTTAACGATATTTTGTAGTAGCTGAACTGTGTCGTTGCTTACCAGTGGTTTAATTGGATTTAGCTCTTCCCCTAGTGACTTTCCTAATGCCGTAACACAAGCGTTAAAGCCGTAGGAAGAAACATCGAGCCCCCATAGTAATCCATGAGTGAAGAGACAAAAAGCATTGGCAATATAGGCACTAGTCTCATCTTCTTTATCTAAAAGCGAAAATAGTGATTCAAATCGCCGATAGTTTGTATTGATTAATTTTATATGGGTTTCTGCGACATGTTTAAAATGTATCCCATATAATCCAGGAAGATTGGCCATCTTATGAATAGCATTTTCACCTGGGATATCTTCTAGTTTTAATTCTCTTATTAAAGATGAAAATATATCGTTATGGCTGTCTTTCTTTAAGTGAATTGGTGCAACTTTAGTATACTCTTTATATGATTGTGCTAAAGTGATTTCCTTGGCAACTGGAAGAGGCATCGGTTTTTTATAGACTCGTTCCCATTCTTTGGGGAAATCAGTATACCAAGGGTTTTTGTTTCCAATTACATCTTGAACTGCTTTTGAACGCTCCTTTTGTTGGTTAAAATTATATAAAATTTTTGCTTGCGCATGAGAATGGATAAACGTCGCCGTTCTGATGGCATATTCATATTTGGCTAGAATCTCCTCTCGTTTTTTATCTAAATAACCGTGATAGCAAGCCAAGTCTCGTATAGTTCCAATAGAGTCTTCTAATGCGACGATTATACCTTTACCATTTGTGATTCTGTTTGCTACTGTTTGTGAGTTTTTTAATCGTCCTATTGGAGTATAACGATAATGGTTCGAGGTTTGATTATTTATATCAAGGTCTTTTAATGAGAAATCCGCAACGATGTCAGTCAACTTCTGAAGGTCGGCTGTTGCTCCTGAGGGAGCCTGGATATTGATTTTTCTCATCCATATGTCTCTACTTTTTGGGGATTGTTCAATCTCTTTTAAGAGCCTATGTGGTAATTCAAAATCAGAATACATGATATAGGCGGTAGAAATAGCCGGATTGAGTTCAATGCAGTCCCTCAGCATTGCTTTTCCCTTTACTGCTACAGTTTTTATCGTCGCTTTAGCAAGATAGTCTTTAGTTGGAGGCTCTTGCTCCGAAGAAATGTCATCTTGCGCCGAAGAGCTACCATCTTGCGTTGAAGAGCTGCTATCTTGCGTTGAAGAAATGCCATCTTGTGTTGAAGAAATACTGTTTTGATGATTAGTCTCATCATCTTCATCTATATCTACTTTTGAGGCTTGTTTTTCTTTCTCCAAATTAAAACTTACCAGATTCCATCGTCTAAAACCTTGTTTTTCATTATTACTAATATAGCTGTAGATGTACCACGCTTGGTTATTGTCGGCTTCACCAGAAATTGGAAAAGATTCAGATTCTGCCTTGGTTGCTAAAATATAAACATAACCAGGACGTAAACGACGTAGTGCATAATCGTCCCCAGCATAGGGGACCCCTTCAGGCAAAACAGGGACTTTCCCTTCTTGAATATTTTGAAAGGCACTATCTTTTAAAGTTAGTCTTGTTGGATAAACACGAATACATTTCTGACACGGGGCTATGACTCCGTCTGCCACTGTGGCTGTTGGTTTTTTATATTGTTTTTTTTCAGACATGGTTGATTACTCTAATTTTTATTCTATATTTAACAATGAACACAATTTGATAGCTCGTTCTAGTGGCGCTGTATTGTCTTTTGTAACTTGTTCTTCCAGTTTAATAAAATCTATTCCATTTTTGACCGCACTTTGTTTGGCTAAAGCATACTGCAATATTGAAATTTCATAAGTGTAACCTTTTTTATAGCCTTCTTCCAAGTTTTGGCATAATTCATGTTTATTTTTTTCCGAGTAGAGTTGTGGATATTCCTGTAGGGCATACTCCATTAAATTTTCTCTTGTTTCTAACCACTTACTCTTTTTAAATCCTTTTATTTCAAAATCTGTTAGGATAATAGGAATGTTTCTAGTGTCTTCTGGTAATGCTTTAATTTGATAATAATAAAAACTGTCTCCAATGCCAGAGCCAAAAGCATGAATAATGCGCTTTTCATAACCAAAAAACTTATTAAGTTTTTCGGGGCTGGTGGCGATAACATCTAGATAATTACGTAATACTTTTGGGTCATAAAAACGGAAGAAAAACCACTTTCCATTTTCGTCTTTCATTACTGGAAAGTGGCGAAGATGGTGTAATACGGTATCAAAATCATAACGGGAGTGGATAAAAATGCCTAACTCTTCATGCCAATTGAATCTTGTCATTGCACCTTCATCACTAAACAAGCCCATTAATTCGCTCTCAGCTTTATAGTCTGGGTAAGGGATAACTTCGACTAAATAAGGGCCTATTTCTTTGGTGATTTCCGCAAACTCGCCTTGGAATAGGTTTTCAATTCTACAGTGAAAGCTTTCAGGTTTTAAAAATTTATGCTTATTCGCGTCTAAGATGAAATAACATTTTAATTCAGGTAATGGTTCACCAAACAGTGCGATATCTTTTTTTAGTGTGTTTTCATCCCAAACGGGCAAGGGGAAAACTGGTTCCTGGTGATTTTCAGACCAACCCAGTTGAGTCATATTGGGCGGAATCGGTGTGTTAGGGAAGAGCAGCTTAAAAATCTCATCAGGTGCAAAGATTTTCGGGTGGCGCTCAAACTGTCTATCTAGCAATTCCACATGGTTGATTTGATGACAAAGTAAGTAATTAGTCTCGCTAGCAAAGTTTTCTTTTGGTTTATCCCCAACTAATTCTACTACCCGTACTTCACCTTCTTTTAATCCATTAGCTTGATACGCAAGCCACATTTGCCCATGTCGTTGAAAAAAGATTTCAGCTTTCAGAGGGGCTAATTGATATTGATAATGCGTTTGTTCTGAGTTAAAGGTGGTTTTTACAAGCTGCTCAAATGTTTCTCGGCTATCGGCAAAAGCCAATAATGCGACAAATTTATCCGTACTTGGAGATTCTTGTAAGTATGCAGTGGAAATCCAAAGGGATATAGACATAATGTTCCTTTTAAAATGATTGAAGAGGCAAAATGCCTTCTGAAATCATAGCAATAACTGCTGTGCAGTTCAAATCTAAAGATTGAAATATAAACCTCAAGAAAATAACTTAAAAGATGACCGCACTTTATGAATGAAAGCCAAAGTGCGGTCAAATTTTTAGACGTTTTGTATCATAAATTACGCAATCTTAACGAGGTATTCACCATTCTCAAAATTGATCGTGATATTTGACATTTTCTCACCACTAGCGATGCGTTGAAGCAATGCCAAGGAAAGAGGTGGTAAAAGTTGCCCTTCAAGAATCGCATCGACCAAACGCGCACCATTTGTATCGGCTTCGCATTGTTGCTCAATATGTTTAAGAATATTTTCTGCGATAGTAACAGTCGCTTTATAACGCTCAGCGATTAATTTCTCTAATTTCGCTAATTTTGCTTTTACAATGCGTTGCATTACATCTGTCGTTAAATAGTGATATTGCACAATTTGCATACGGGCAAGCAATGCCGGTTTGAAGAATGTGAGAAGCGAACGACGTAATTCTTCATCACTTTTCACGGCAAACTGATCATTTGCAGCATCAAAACCACAGTTTGAGGTGAGCATAAAGAGAATATTTTTACAGTCAATTAAACGACCTTCACCATCAGCCAGTTCACCTTTATCAAAGGCTTGATAGAATAAGTTAAGCACATCTGGATGGGCTTTTTCCACTTCATCTAATAGCACGATAGAATAAGGTTTTTGGCGAATAGCTTCAGTCAGTAAGCCACCTTCACCATAGCCCACATAACCCGGAGGCGAACCAATTAAACGTGAAACAGTATGTTTTTCTTGGTATTCAGACATATTAATCGTGGTCAGGAATTGTTTGCCACCAAAGATATGTTCTGCAATTTGAATTGCGGTTTCAGTTTTACCCACACCACTCGGTCCAACCAGCAATAATGCCCCCAATGGTGTGCCGGCACGGCGTAAATCCGCCATAGCAGTGAGCAAGTTTTTGTGAATTTGCTCAATGGCTTGAGATTGCCCCTTGATATTGTCATTAAGAATATCAGGAAGCTCAGTGAGTTTAGTGAGTTCATCACCTGTCATGCTATTTACCGGAATGCCTGTTAAATCAGCAATCACTGCAGTAATTTGTTTGCTGCCCACTTCTGCATGAATTAAGCATTCTTCAGGCTTGATTGCTTCATATTCCGCTTTTTTTGCTTGTAATTGAGCGATCAATTCTTGACGTTCTTCTTCAGTATATTCTGTTTCAGAATCAGAGAGCTTGGTTCGTAATGATAAAATTTCTTCCACTAATGCTTTTTGAGATTCAAATCGAGAAGAAAGCACATTTTTTTCTTCGGCTAATTCAGTGAGTTGGTTTTCTAGTTTGGTTTTCACTGTACTATCAACCGTTTCACCTAGCTGATAATCACGCTCAAATTCAGCAATGGCAACATTGATTTCATGGATCTTATTATCTAAGTAGCTTAAGCGTTTTGGTGGTGTGTCCTTTGCCGTAGAAACACGAGCGCAAGCCGTGTCTAAAATATCGATAGCTTTATCTGGAAGCTTTTTCGCCGCAATATAACGTGCAGATAGTTTTGTTACGGTTTCAAGTGCTTCACCAGTGATATAAACGCCATGCGCTTTTTCGTAGAGTGGTTTTAAACCACGTAGAATGACAATGCTTTCTTCAATAGAAGGTTCATCTACTTTCACTAACTGGAAACGACGGGATAGCGCAGGATCGCGTTCTACATATTTTTTATATTCAGACCAAGTCGTGGCTGCAATTGTGCGAAGTTCACCACGAGCAAGAGCCGGTTTTAAAAGGTTGGCTGCATCGTTGCCACCTTCGCTACCACCCGCACCAATAAGGGTATGGGCTTCATCAATGAAAAGCACAATTGGTGTTGTACTATTTTTTACAAAATCAATCACCGATTTTAAACGTTTTTCAAATTCCCCTTTGATTGATGCGCCAGATTGTAAAGCAGCAAGATCTAGGCTCCATAGTTCAACATTTTGTAAATGTGGCGGAACTTGTTTATTGACGATGCGTAATGCTAATCCTTCAATTAATGCACTTTTACCGACACCCGCATCACCAACGACAATTGGGTTGTTTTTTCTTCTGCGTGAAAGAATATCGATCATCAGATCAATTTCTTTGTCGCGAGCAAGAACAGGGTCAATATCACCCGCATAGGCTCTAGCCGTTAAATTTTCAGCAAAACGTGCTAAATCAGATTGATCTGTATGTACAGCTGAAGGGGCTGCGGTATTTTCTTGTGTAGCTTGAGACTCTGCGGAGCCTTTAGCAAATACAAGTAAAGATTGGCGTAATGTTTCTTTGTTAATTTGATTTAAATAGCTTGCAACAGCGGTTGGCAAATATCGAGAGGCATTCAATACCAATGCTAAGAAAATGCTTGCACTGCGAATTTGTGTCTGTTCAAACTCAAGTGAGCCGAGTAACCATGCTTCTTGCAACATTTCAATCAATAATGGCGAGAAGCTTGGTACAGAGTCAATATTAGTGTGAGATGTTTGCGTTTTGCTGAGTAAAAGTGCGGTCAGTTCTTCGTGAGAAATGTTAAGTTTATTTAAAATAAAACGAACGTCTGAGAATGGATTTTCCAATGACTTAAGTAATAAATGGGCTGGAAGCACTTCCGATTCACCACAACTAATTGCATAAGCGGCAGATTCTTCTAACATTAATTTAGAAACATCATTTAATGCACCTAGTGTCGCGGCTAAGTTAATTTTGATCATTATTTGAGATCCTTATGTTTAATAAAGCATTTGAAAGATAAATAAACTTGGGTATTTTATTTTTTTATATAGAAATTTACTACAACTATTTTTACTATTTAGAAATAGATGAAATTACATTATACTAGGCGATATTTTACGCGTTAAATAAAGGACAATCATGGCTGTTCAATCCGACTACCGTTACACCCTCGATGCCGGTGAAAAACATACTTTTGATGTGATCAGTTTTAAGCTGACTGAAGGGCTTTCAGAACCATTTCGGTTAGAGCTTATGTTATCAAGTTTTGATCCGAATATTTCATTTTCAG
>CAJPKS010000090.1:0-7130 GCA_905371285.1 Haemophilus sp. HMSC068C11
ACATCATGGCTGCTGTTGCTGTATTACTCATCCACATAGAAAGGAAAGCGGTAATGGAGAAAAGATACATAATAGCTACAAATAAATTACCACGGGCCATCGCCATGATTTTATTAGCAATCATTTTATCAAGCTTTTGCATATGCAATGCTGTCGCTAAAGCAAAGCCACCAAAGAATAAGAAAATGGTAGGATCGGCAAACGCGACTAAAGCTTGCTTAGTTGTCACCAAATCAAGTGCAATCGCAAGTAATGGCACCAACAGAGCGGTTACTGTGACATGCAATGCCTCAGTTAACCAAAGAATCGCCACAAAGGCTAATAATGCTAAACCAGCATTTTCCTTAGGTGCGAAAGGTAAAGATTTTAATAAGATAAAAAAACAGGCTATCGCCAGCAGAAAGATAATCCCACTTTTATAATTTTTAGTTGTGTTTGTTTCGTTCATGAGTCCCTCCAAACTGATTACAAATGAACTATTTTCGATGTTAAATGAATGTTACAAACTTTCAACTAACAAATGTCTAAAATGTGATCTTGTTCAAAAAAATTTTAACAAAAAAAGTGCGGTTATTTCTAACCGCACTTTAAAAAGGTCAATAATTTCAAAATTATTCTTCTTCGACGTCTTCTAAATCTAATGCTTCTTGTGAAAGAATGATGCCTGTTAAATCGGCATAAATGTAATCTTCAGGGAAGAATGTTACACCACCAAAATTCACAGGAAGATCACTTTCACCATGATTATTTTCATCTGCACCAACTGGAATTGGGGCAAGCGCATGAATACCAATATCAATATTTTCAAGTTGTTGAATTTGACGCACTGCACCATAAACAATGATGCCCGCCCAGTCATTATCTGCGGCAAGTTGTGCAAGCTCAGCATCAATTAAAGCACGGCGAACTGCACCACCACCATCTACGACAAGAACTCTGCCTTCACCATTTTCTTCAAGGATCTCGGCAATTAATCCATTATTTTCAAAACATTTTACTGTCGTCACTTTGCCGTAGAAATTGCTGACGCCACCAAAGCTAGAAAAAATTGGCTCAACTACATCCACTTGATCAGCATAAATATCACAAAGTTCTGAAGTATCGATATACATAATGTACCCCTTGTCGTTAAAATTTTTTCTCTAGTATAAGCCGATTTAGCCGATAAGCAAGCCTAAACTAAACAAGATATTGATAAATAAAGAAATCATAGACATCTGAGCCAACATCGGACGCAACACTGCGGGCTCTTTGCTGCGATAAACAAATAATGCGTGTTTTAATAACAATGGAAATGCCAATAAAAATAAGAAATGCCAAGGGCTAAATGCTGTTGATGCAGCAAATAGCACATAACATAAAGCGGCAACGCTTAATAAAATACAATGATAAATACGTCCTTTCTTCGGGCCAATACGCACAACCAGAGTATTTTTCCCTACTTTCGCATCTTGCTCAATATCACGTAAATTATTGATATTTAAAACGGCTGTTGCTAATAAACCTGAGCCTAACGCAGGTAAAATAATTAAGCTATCAATGCTGTGAGTTTGGAGATAATAAGTTCCACCCACACCTAATAGTCCAAAAAAGAGCAAAACAGACAAATCGCCTAAACCTAAATAACCATAAGGTTTAGCGCCTACGGTATAAGTAATGGCAGCAATAATGGCAAGAATACCCAAACCAGCAAAGACCAATAAATCAGTCAGACTTTGATATGCGATACCAATTAAGAATGCACCTGAGAAAAATGCCCCTACCGCCATTAAAATTAATCCCCATTTAAGCTCATTCGCAGAAATTGCACCTTGCTGAATACCACGTAAAGGCCCAATACGTTCTTCGGTATCTGACCCTTTTTGATGATCGCCGTAATCGTTAGCAAAGTTAGAAAGTACTTGCAATAAAATGGTAGTAAGTAAGCAAAGTAACATTACGGTAAGATTAAAACTCTCTTTATCCGCCCAATATGCCAATGCAGAGCCGGTAAAAATAGAAGCTAATGCCAAAGGCAAGGTTTTTGGGCGAGCGGTTTCCCACCACATTTTCAATTTATGATTTGTCATTTTTTTTGACCGCACTTTTGATTACAATAAAGAGCGTATTTTACACGGAAATTGCCTTTTTATGAATGATTTAACACTGACTCTTCACCCAATTGCGGTGATTCACACCCCTTACAAAGAAAAATTCTCAGTACCACGACAGCCAGATTTAGTACAGGATGGCATTGGTATTGTGGAACTGCTCCCCCCTTATAATTCGCCAGAGGCGGTGCGAGGCTTAGAGCAATTTAGCCATATTTGGCTTATTTTCCAATTCGACAAAGTACCCCATGGGAAATGGCAATCCACTGTTCGCCCCCCTCGTTTAGGCGGCAATCAACGTATCGGCGTATTTGCTTCTCGCGCTACACATCGTCCAAATCCGCTAGGCTTGTCTAAAGTTGAATTACGCCAAGTGGAATGCATTCATGGGCGTGTTTTTCTGCATTTGGGTTCCGTGGATCTTGTCGATGGCACACCTATTTTTGATATTAAACCTTATATTGCCTATGCTGATAGCGAGCCTGAGGCAAAATCAAGTTTTGCACAAGAAAAACCACCTGCGAAATTAAGCGTTGAATTTACAAAAATCGCCCAAAGTGCGGTGGAAAAATATCATAAAAATCGACCGCACTTAGCAAGATTCATTACGGAAGTGATCGCACAAGATCCCCGTCCCGCTTATCAACAAGGTAAAGAAACCGATCGTATTTACGGTATTAGTCTGTACGAATTTAATATTAAATGGCGTATTAAAGCAGGGACAATAGATTGTGTCGAAATTCTGGATATCCAAAAATTAAAAGAACAAAAAAGCTGACTTTCGTCAGCTTTCTTTTATTACCTTAATCATCTCTAATCCGGCAATGCATTTATCACAGCTTTGACGAGCGTTGCCAATGGAATCGCGAAGAATACGCCCCAGAATCCCCATAATCCGCCAAAAATCAGCACCGAAATAATGATGACTAAAGGGTGTAAATTAACGACTTCAGAGAATAAATACGGTACTAACAAGTTTCCATCCAGAAGTTGACTCACCGCAAAGGCCACAATTAAATACCAAAACGTTGGGGAAATGCCAAACTGGAACATCGCCACTAACGCAACAGGAATCGTCACCAATACCGCGCCGATATAAGGCACTAATACAGACAACCCAACGGCAACAGAAAGCAACAGCGGATAATTTAAACCAAAGCTTAAAAAGATGATGTAAGTCACCACGCCGACAATCAAAATTTCCAACAGCTTACCATGAATATAATTCGCAATTTGTTGCTGCATTTCATTCCATACTTTAGAGGCTAAAAGACGATTTTTAGGTAAAAAGCGACTCACTCCAGCAAGAAGCTCAGTTTTATCTTTCAGCATAAAGAACATCATTAATGGCACTAAAAACGCATAAATTCCCAGTGATACAAGGTTCATTAATGAGGTAATCGACAATTTCACCGCAGATTCACCGAAGCCCAAAATCTTCGCACGAGCAGCACTAAAAAAGGTGTCAATCATGGTGTAATCAATGAGTTCAGGATAATGCTCAGGAAGGGCTAACAACCATTCATGTAACTTATTGAACATGGCCGGCAAATCACTTAATAAGGAAATCGTTTGATTCCATAATGTTGGCACAAGCCCGAAGAAAATTAATAACGCCAAGGTTATAAATCCACCAAAAATGACTAACGTAGCGAGCATTCGAGGAAATTTTAATTTTTTCGTTAGAAAATTAATCGGCATTTCCAATAAATATGCTAATACAATGGCAATCAGCAACGGGGCGATTAAATCACTAAAGAAATAAATCGCAATAAAGCCAAACAACAAAATGGCAAGTAGCCCCATCGCCTGCGGATCGCTTAAGCGGCGGCTATACCAATTTTTTAGCATTTCTAACATAAAGTCTTCCTAAACAAGTATTTTTTGTCATTATAAGTTAAAATTTAAATCAATCCTATATCCACTCATTCAACATAAAATAGAAGGAAACGTTATGTCTGTGACGATTTATCATAATCCGCGTTGCTCAAAAAGCCGTGAAACCTTAGCTTTATTAGAAGAAAAAGGCATCCAACCGACGATTGAACTTTATTTACAACAACACTACTCTGTTGAAGCATTGCAGCAACTGGCTAATAAATTAGGATTAGATGATGTCAGAAAAATGATGCGGACCAAAGATGAGCTTTATCAATCATTAGGGTTAGCTAATCCAGCATTAACGAATGATGATTTATTAAAAGCCATCAGTGAAAATTCAGCCCTATTAGAACGCCCGATTGTGGTAAAAGGTGAAAAAGCTAAAATTGGACGACCGCCTGAAAGCGTACTCACCATTTTGTAATTCTATTCATTTTCGCTATAATGACTTGCCGTGAACGACTTCACGGCAATTTTTTAGAGGTAAATATGACGAAAAAAACAAAAAGTGCGGTTGAAAATCAGCCCATTTATCAACACACCAAAGGTGTCGTGAAAGATAATGCCGTGATGGCACTATTACACAACAAATTATTCCGCCAACGCGTTGAGAAAAAACGTAAAGGTAAAGGCAGTTACCAACGCAAAGCAAAATATGCGAGCAATTGGTTTGAAAAGCCCGATGATAAAGTTTTTGATTTCAGAAATTTTATCATCGGGTTTTTCGTTTCAATTTCAGTATAAAAAATAACAAACAGAGGAAGTCTATATGTCAATCAAAACAGAAGTTTTATTTAACAATACTTGGAATGTCCGTATCAGTGATCCGGGTGAAGAAGGGGCTCAAAGCCACTTTTTTGAAACCATTTATCTCACGCTCACGGCTTATTTTGAAGGCGAAAATGTGCGTTATGAATTTGTGCGTAAAGTAGAAGATCAAGTAAAAATCAAACGCTCATTTACAGAATTAAGTGAGTTATTCAAATTCCTAGGGGATTATCTGGATCCGGTTTCTCTCGGTAATCTTGGTGTAAAAATTGGTAACTTAGGCGTAAAAGCTGAATAACTTATCTACCAATAAAAAAAGTGCGGTCAAATGAACCGCACTTTTTATTTCTCAACTCATATTATTGAGCAAGTAATACACTTAATGCTGAATACAAGGATTGAGCCGCTTCATTTGGTAATGCCTTGCCGTCTTCATCAGTGATCACGACCGCACTTTGTTTACCCACTGCAGAAATTTGCATTTGATAAACACCTTTTTCTAAATTAGGCGGATTCACACCTAAACGTAACCACTCTTGTTTATCTAATGGTTTATATTTTAACTCGCGATAGCCACGGCCAGCAGATTCCGATGTAGCTTTAAAGCCTAATTTTGGTAAAGTCGAACCTAAACGTTGCCATGCTTGACCAAAGCTTGCATCCATACCTAATGCCATTCTACCGTTCGTATCAGTAATTAAACCTGATTGGAAAGGTCCTGCAGAAGCATTATTTAAATCTTGTTGTTGCTTGTTGTAAGCGTTAGTAAGCGCAGCAACAAAACGATTTAAACGATCCGATGCATAGCGTTGTTTATCTGCTTGATTTGGTGTGTAAATCACACCATCACGACGCATTTGCTCTACAGAAACCGCTAACGCACTTGCATCTTGCGCCGTAACTTGTTCAATTTTATAACGGATCTCTGTATTGGCTTTATCATCTGCACGACCTGTTGGCGCCCAATCGCTAATTAATACTGCACCATTTAAAGTTGAATTCGTGCCTTCTTCTTTTAATAAACGCTCAATTTGTTTGAGATTATAAAGCTCTGCTTGCGCATCCGTATAAACAATCAATGCACGTTCGCCATCAAATTGTGTCAAAGAATTTTTGATAATCGCTAATGGGGTTGAAGGCGGACGAATATCCACGCGTTCTTTTTTCGCATTAAGCTGAGGAAGTTCATAAGTCGGATCGGCTTGCGGCAATGTTACACCACCACTTGCTAAAGGAGAAAAGCTCGGTATTTCACGATCAGAATTTTGGTAAGTGTCATTAGCCGTCTGCATTTTTTCTACGCTGTTTGAACACGCCGATAACAATGCTGCTGCGACTAAACTCAGTACGATTTTTTTCATTCCTTAAATCCTTCAATAAAAATAATTAAAATAATGACCGCTCTTTGACAAATAAAAAAGTCGAAAGTTTAAAGGGCTGTAAAAACAACCCTTTAATTCATTAAATTAAGCCAGCAATTTTTAATGCTTCTTCCACTTTTACTTGCGCGCTTTCGCTTAACACTGTAAGTGGTAAACGTAAATGTGGAGTCTTAATTAAACCTAAACGATATGCTGCCCATTTAACTGGAATTGGGTTGGATTCAATAAATAAATCTTGATGTAAAGGCATTAAACGTGCATTAATTTCTTCCGCTTTCGCAAAATCGCCCGCTAAAGCACAGCGACACATCGCGGCCATATCTTTTGCAGCAAGGTTATTTGTCACAGAAATAACACCCTCTGCGCCTAATTTCATCGCTTCTAACCCTGTGGCATCATCTCCACTTAATACAATGAAATCTTTACCGGCTAATTCTTTAATCGCAGTAATGCGAGTTAAATCGCCTGTTGCTTCTTTAATCCCTACAATATTCTCAATTTGAGACAAACGTGCGACGGTTTCAGGTTTCATATCACTACCGGTACGACCTGGTACGTTATAAAGAAGTTGTGGTAAATCCGTGCATTCTGCAATTGCTTTAAAATGTTGGAACATGCCTTCTTGAGTTGGTTTATTGTAGTAAGGAACAACAGATAAACAACCGGCTACCCCGCTATCACGTAATAATTTTGTCATCACAATGGCTTCACTCGTTGCATTAGCACCGGTGCCAGCAATGATTGGAATACGTCCTTTTGCTAACTCAACCGTCTTTTCAATCACTTTCACATTTTCTTCAATACTTAATGTGGCGGATTCTCCCGTTGTACCCACAGATACAATCGAATCTGTACCCGCATTGATGTGAAACTCGATAAGTTTTTCTAATGTTTCAAAATCAATGTTTCCGTAGTTATCCATCGGGGTTACTAAAGCAACAATACTGCCTGAAAATAAAGGTTTTTGCGTAGTCATAAGTACTCCATTCACATCTATTCTGCATTTAAT
>CAJPKS010000091.1:0-7059 GCA_905371285.1 Haemophilus sp. HMSC068C11
AAATTACATTGAGCTGTTGATGCTGCAGGTAATGCTTCATAATCTTTTCCTGCCTGAGGCGTGAATGTGAGTTTTTTACCCGAACAGCTGTAACCTAGTTGTGTATATTTAATACCTTTTGCATAATCGGTATAAGTATTATCTGGGGTTACTATTTCACTTTTTAGAGTGATTTCAGCACCAGCAGGGATAACAAACTCTTTAAAGAAAGTACTTGAACCAAAGTTATTGAATTGGCTTGGTTTTTTACTCGCTTCGCTATCTGGCATCCCTAGCGATTCATTACCTTTAAGGTAAAGCATTGAGCCGAAGGATTGCCCCCATCCACCTCCAACATTTACTTTTTCTGTTTTTCCATTCTGTTTTACTTCCATCTCGGTATAGCGACCATTTTGTCCATATAGACGGATACGTGCGTCAGTTTGTGGGTTATAAGCTTTTCCTGCATTTGACAGCTCAGTGTTTACACAACCCGAGAGTAGTAACACTGCTGTACTGATAAGCATCAATTTTTTCATAATTTTTCCTTTTGTTAATGGTAGAAAATGGTAATTAATGTTCCCTTGTCTTAAAGAAGGTCACATCAGGATAACGTTCTTGTGCAAGATTTAAATTAACCATAGTTGGTGCAATGTAAGTAAGATTATCGCCACCATCTAATGCTAGATTTTGCTCATTTTTGCGTTTGAACTCTTCAAATTTTTTGTTATCTGCACATTCCACCCAACGAGCCGTCGCGACATTGACCGTTTCGTAAATGGCTTCAACGTTATATTCTGATTTCAAACGAGAAACGACCACATCAAACTGTAGCACACCGACCGCGCCAACAATCAAATCATTATTACTTAATGGGCGGAACACTTGAACAGCACCTTCTTCAGAAAGTTGTACTAAGCCTTTTAACAATTGTTTTTGTTTAAGAGGATCTTTCAAACGAATACGACGGAATAATTCAGGGGCAAAGTTTGGAATACCGGTAAATTTAAGCTCTTCGCCTTGCGTAAAGGTATCGCCAATTTGAATCGTACCGTGATTGTGCAAACCGATAATATCGCCAGCATAAGCCTCATCTGCATGAGTACGATCCCCCGCCATAAAGGTGAGGGCGTCAGAAATGACTACATCTTTACCAATACGCACGTGTTTAAGTTTCATGCCTTTTTCATATTTGCCAGAAACTACGCGTAAGAAAGCCACGCGGTCGCGGTGTTTTGGATCCATATTGGCTTGGATTTTAAATACGAAACCAGTGAATTTTTCTTCTTCTGCTGAGACTTTACGGGTATCAGCTTGACGAGCTTGTGGTGCAGGTGCCCATTCAGTTAAACCATCTAAGAAATGATCAACACCGAAGTTACCTAATGCAGTACCGAAAAAGACAGGTGTTAATTCACCACTTAGGAATAAATCCAAATCAAATTCATTACTTGCACCTTTTACAAGCTCCAATTCATCACGCAATTGTTGGGCTAAGTCATCACCTACGGCGGCATCTAATTCTGGGCTATTTAGACCTTTCACAATGCGTACTTCTTGGATTGTAGAGCCTTGCCCACTTTGGTAAAGATAGGTTTCATCTTTATATAAATGATAAACCCCTTTAAACAATTTACCGCAACCAATCGGCCAAGTAATTGGCGCACAATGGATTTTTAATACGCTTTCCACTTCATCTAATAATTCCATTGGATCACGAATATCACGGTCAAGTTTATTCATGAAAGTGATAATTGGCGTATCGCGTAAACGGGTCACTTCCATTAATTTAATGGTACGTTCTTCAACCCCCTTTGCCGAGTCGATAACCATTAAGCAGCTATCCACAGCCGTCAACGTGCGATAGGTATCTTCCGAGAAATCCTCATGCCCCGGCGTATCCAATAAATTCACTAAGCATTCATTGTAAGGGAATTGCATCACGGAAGTGGTAATGGAAATACCACGTTGTTTTTCCATTTCCATCCAGTCAGATTTTGCATGCTGTGCAGAGCCTTTACCTTTTACTGAGCCTGCTTTTTGAATGGCATTGCCGTATAACAATACTTTTTCGGTGATGGTGGTTTTACCCGCGTCAGGGTGGGAAATAATCGCAAATGTGCGACGTTTATTCACTTCTTCTAATGGATAACTCATTTGTCTTGTTTCTTCTGTTTTAAATGATGCTGTATTGTCGCTGATTTTCAGATTGAGCTCAAATTAAATTGCTTTTCTTTTGTTATCTATAGCTTATTTAGGTGTATGACTCTGTAGTTTCTTTTCTTTAAAATTTTTCATAAAAAAAAGCAAACGTTTGCGCCAAAAGTGCGGTACAATATCCACCGATTTTTTATTCTTATAATTAAAGGTGCAAGCAATGACACAACTTAGTCTAAAAAAAATCTATTCGGGAAAAGTGCGTGATCTTTATGAGATCGATGATAAACGGATGTTAATGCTAGCCAGTGACCGTTTGTCCGCATTTGATGTGATTTTAGATGATCCTATCCCGCGTAAAGGTGAAATCCTGACTCAAATTTCCAATTTCTGGTTCAATAAGTTAGCCCATATTATGCCGAATCATTTTACGGGTGATTCAGTTTATGATGTGCTACCAAAAGATGAAGCTGATTTAGTAAAAGATCGCGCAGTGGTTTGCAAACGTTTGAATCCAATTAAGATTGAGTCTATCGTACGTGGTTATTTAACGGGAAGTGGACTAAAAGATTATAAGCAAACAGGGACCATTTGTGGCTTGAAATTGCCTGAAGGATTAGTTGAGGCAAGTAAATTACCTGAACCGATTTTTACGCCATCAAGTAAAGAAGAAGTGGGCAACCACGATATTAATATTAGCTATGAACAATGTGAAAAAGCCATTGGTGCAGAGTTAGCGGCACAAGTGAGAGAAAAAGCGATTGCACTTTATACTGAGGCAGCAAAATATGCGCTAACTAAAGGTATTATTATTTGTGATACTAAATTTGAATTTGGTTTAGATGAAAATGGTACGCTCACTTTAATGGATGAGGTATTAACACCAGATTCTAGTCGTTTTTGGTCAGTTGATACTTATAAAGAAGGCACAAATCCGCCCTCATTTGATAAGCAATTTGTACGAGATTGGTTAGAGCAAAGTGGTTGGAATAAACAACCGCCAGCGCCTAAAGTACCAAAAGAAGTGATTGAAAAAACAGTTGCTAAATATCAAGAGGCGTTGGATTTATTAACAGAATAACATTAACAAACTCCCTGCTATGCTTTAGAATAGCGGGGATTTTTATGGATAAAATATTGTGAATAAAAGAGTATGAAATCTGTTGCGATAGTTGGTTTAGGTTGGTTAGGCTTACCGCTGGCGCTGCACTTAAAAGAACTTGGTTGGTGTGTAAAAGGCTCAAAACAATCCCCTGATGATGCTCAGAAATTGCATCAGCTAGGTATTGAAACTTATCCTTTTTCGCTTTCTGATGAAATGAAACGTTTACCAGACCATATTCGCCCTCTTTTTAATGTAGATGCTCTCATTATCACCCTACCACCTAGCAGTTTTTCTTCTCAACAGTATTGTGAATATCTTGCTTTTTTAACTAATCAAGCCAAGAAACAAGGTGTACAGCATTTGATTTTTACCAGTTCAACTTCTGTTTTTCCTAATATTTCGGGGCAATTTGATGAAAGTTCTCAACTTTCAGCTGAAACAGAAATGGGCAAAACACTGATACAAGCAGAACAGTGCTTGTTCCAATCAGGAATATCGCATTGCGATATTCTTCGACTAGCAGGATTAATTGGTAAACAACGCCATCCTGTTAAATTCTTAGCAGGAAAATGCAATTTAAAACAGGGCTATTCACCTGTTAATTTGGTGCATCTAGAGGATTGCATTCAAGCTATTACGGCCTTACTCATGAATCCAAATGGATTGCGAACTTACCATCTTTGCGCGCCAATTCATCCTACTCGAGCAGAATATTACACAAAAGCAGCGGTATTTTATGATTTATCCATACCACAATTTGAATGTAGTGATTCGGATCCGAAACGAATCATTATGGCAGATAAAATTTGTCGAGATTTAGGCTTTGCTTATCGTTATCCAAATCCCGATGATATGTTAGAAAAGCGCAGTGATTTTTGACCGCACTTTTTAAAGACTCACTCACCATAACCACAATGAAGGAAATAAAATATGTCAAATACGATTCTGCAACATTTACCTAAAGGTCAAAAAGTTGGTATCGCTTTTTCAGGCGGGCTAGATACCAGTGCTGCATTGCTTTGGATGCGTCAAAAAGGTGCAGTACCTTATGCTTATACAGCAAACTTAGGTCAACCCGATGAAGATGATTACAATGCCATTCCCAAAAAAGCGATGGAATATGGTGCGGAAAATGCGCGTTTAGTGGATTGTCGTGCGCAGCTAGCCCATGAAGGGATTGCGGCTATTCAATGTGGTGCATTCCATATTTCTACTGGTGGAGCAACCTATTTCAATACCACACCACTAGGTCGTGCGGTAACAGGTACGATGCTTGTTGCAGCAATGAAAGAAGATGATGTGAATATCTGGGGTGATGGTTCAACT
Source organism: Haemophilus sp. HMSC068C11 (assembly GCA_905371285.1). Classification (GTDB taxonomy): domain Bacteria; phylum Pseudomonadota; class Gammaproteobacteria; order Enterobacterales; family Pasteurellaceae; genus Haemophilus_D. The sequence continues at coordinate 4,568 of CAJPKS010000091.1, forward strand.
TTCAAAGGTAACGATATTGAGCGTTTTTATCGTTATGGTTTATTAACCAACCCAAATTTAAAAATTTACAAACCATGGCTAGATCAACAATTCATCGATGAGTTGGGCGGTCGCTTTGAAATGTCACAATTCTTAATCGAAAATGGTTTTGACTACAAAATGTCGGTAGAAAAAGCGTATTCAACTGACTCTAATATGTTAGGTGCGACACACGAAGCGAAAGACTTAGAAGAATTAAGCACAGGCATTAAAATTGTGAAACCAATTATGGGCGTGGCATTTTGGGATGAAAATGTTCAAGTGAAACCAGAAGTGGTGACCGTTCGCTTTGAAGAAGGTGTGCCGGTTGCATTAAACGACAAAACATTTGATAACGTGGTGGATCTTTTCTTAGAAGCAAATCGCATTGGTGGTCGTCATGGTTTAGGCATGTCAGACCAAATTGAAAACCGTATTATCGAAGCTAAATCACGTGGTATTTATGAAGCACCGGGAATGGCATTATTCCACATTGCTTATGAGCGTTTAGTAACTGGTATTCATAATGAAGATACTATTGAACAATATCGTATCAACGGTTTACGTTTAGGTCGTTTGTTATACCAAGGTCGTTGGTTTGATCCACAAGCGTTAATGTTACGTGAAACCGCACAACGTTGGGTCGCTCGTGCGGTGACTGGTGAAGTGACATTAGAACTTCGTCGTGGTAATGACTACTCAATCTTAAATACTGAATCACCAAACTTAACTTATGCGGCAGAACGTTTAAGTATGGAAAAAGTGGAAAATGCACCATTTGCTCCAATCGATCGTATTGGTCAATTAACCATGCGTAACTTAGACGTAGCAGATACACGCGGAAAATTAAGTATCTACTCTCAAGTAGGTCTATTAACTGCAGGGAAAGATTCCGTTTTACCACAATTAGGTAAAAAATAATTTTCTCTTTTAAATTGGAAAAAGTGCGGTCGATTTTGACCGCACTTTTGATTGAGATAATAAAAAACCTTAGGTTTTAGCCTAAGGCTTTTGTTTTTTAGCAAGCATTATTTTTTCTCTTCACATTTGTTGATATCGCTACATTTGCCGTAGAGATATAAACTGTGTGCTTTTAATTTGATGCCATGTTGTTCACTGATTTCTTTTTGACGTTGTTCAATAATGTTATCAGTAAACTCAAATACTTTGCCACAATCTTCACAGATAATATGATCGTGGTGTTCTGTTGGCGCAAGCTCAAAAACAGATTTGTTGCCTTCAAAATTATGGCGAATCAAGATATGCGCTTCATCAAATTGGTTAAGCACGCGATATACAGTTGCAAGGCCAATATCACTGCCTTGCTCTAACAAGATTTTATATACTTCTTCAGCTGAGAAATGTTCATGTTTATGCTCTTGCATTAATGCAAGGATAGTGAGCCGAGGTTCAGTAATTTTTAATCCTGCTTTTTTGAGTAATTTGATGTTTTCTTCAGACATAATGTTCCCTTAAATTTGCTAAATTAGAGATGGTTAAGCTAATTCTGCTAAACACATTTCATCGTAGATTTGTTTTGTCCATTTCTCTACGCGTTCTGCAGTAAGTTCAGGTTGACGATCTTCATCAATACATAAACCGATAAAGTTTCCATCATCTAATAATGCCTTTGATGATTCAAAGGTATAACCATCCGTTGGCCAGTTCCCTACAATAATCGCACCGCGCGGTTCAACGATATCTCGTACTGTACCGATCGCATCACAGAAATAATCGGCATAGTCTTCCTGATCGCCACAGCCAAAAATACCGACTAATTTGTCAGTAAAGTCAATTTCTTCTAGAGTTGGGAAAAAATCATCCCAGTCAGCTTGTGCTTCACCGTAATACCAAGTTGGAATACCGAAAAGTAAAAAATCATAACCTTCGATATCTTCTTTAGAGCTTTTTGCAATGTCACGAATATCAACGAGTTCGTTGCCTAATTGCTTTTGAATCATTTTTGCAATGTTTTCTGTATTACCTGTGTCACTACCGTAAAATAAACCGACAACTGCCATTGTTCTTTCCTTTTGAAATAAAATTAGGTGAGTAGAAAAAAAGATGAGGGATCAAAGCCCCACAATTTGTGCGAACTATAACATAAATGAATTCTCATTTGAATAGAATAATTCTCATTTAAAGCGATTAATTCTTATTTAGAAACCTATCAATAGCACGTATCACAAAATCAGGTTTTTCGGCATGAACCCAGTGCCCACAACCATTGATGGTAAAGGAGGTCGCATTCGGGAATTGTTTTAGAATGGTTTCGGTATATTCAGGTTTAATATAAGATGAAAGTCCACCCTTGATGAAGAGTGTAGGCGTATTAGCGAAGACCTCTTGCCAATCCATTAGCGCCGCATAATGTTCAAAGAGTGCGGTCAAATTGAAACGAAAATATTCACTTGAAGTAGGCTCAAAAGATTTCAACATAAATTGCACCACACTCGGATCGGCAATTTCAGTTT
>CAJPKS010000092.1:0-7032 GCA_905371285.1 Haemophilus sp. HMSC068C11
CTGATAACAAGTTAAATAATTACATTACAATTAACTTCTATGGCGCGGGGAAAAATAGAAAATTTAACGATGCCCATATTGTAGATTACTTAGCATATATTAGAAATCATCGTAAATGCCCATTGGTCTTACTCTCAACACCAGATACTCATGAGCATTTAAGTAGAATCGCTAATCAATTTGACGATGTGTTTGTTTATCCAAATTCTCGCACAACGATCTACCATACAATTGAGTTGATTAGAAACTGTACTCTACTTATTTCGGTTGATACATCAACTATTCATATTGCTTCGGGTTTAAATAAACCTATAATTTGTTTTTACTCGCAAGACAAAGAAAATTTTACGCATTGGCATCCCAATTCTAAAAATGTATGCCATATTATTCATTACCGTGATAATGTTAATGCTCTCTCTCCGAGAGAAATAAAACCAGAGTGGCTAGATATTTAAAGATACCAACCACAAACTGTATCATTTATTAGATTATTTTTATGAATTCAAAAAAACACTTAGGTCATACCGCCCGTAAACGCTTTGGACAAAACTTTTTACATGATACTTCTGTGATTCAAGGTATCGTGGCGGCAATTTACCCACAACCCAATCAATTCTTAGTAGAAATTGGTCCAGGACTCGGTGCATTAACAGAGCCTGTTGGAGAGCTTGTCGATCATCTTACTGTAGTAGAACTTGACCGAGATTTAGCTGAACGTCTACGTCATCATCCATTTTTACATCAAAAGCTCACCGTTATTGAAACGGATGCCATGCAATTTGATTTTGGTGAACTTTATACAAAAGAACATTTAGCAGAAAAAGGTCAGAAATTACGTGTATTTGGTAACTTGCCTTACAACATTTCTACCCCATTGATGTTCCACTTGTTTAAGTATCACGATGTGATTCAAGATATGCACTTCATGCTGCAAAAAGAAGTAGTCAAACGGTTATGCGCAGGGCCAAATAGTAAAGCTTACGGTCGTTTAACCATTATGGCGCAATATTTCTGCCAAGTGATGCCTGTGCTTGAAGTGCCACCTTCCGCATTTAAACCAGCACCGAAAGTAGATTCAGCTGTTGTGCGTTTAATTCCGCATAAAGAATTACCTCACCCTGTAAAAGATCTATATTGGTTGAACCGTGTTTGCTCCCAAGCGTTTAATCAACGTCGTAAAACATTGCGTAATGCGCTTTCAACACTATTTTCACCTGAAAATCTGACCGCACTTGGTATTGATTTAAATGCACGAGCAGAAAATTTAGCTATCGCAGATTATGCACGCCTAGCCAACTGGTTGGCAGATAATCCACCAGTAGATGTCAATAAAGATGAAATCTTAGATTCAGAATAGTAAAAGAGCGGTCAAAAATGGCAACCTATTTCGTCGGTGATTTACAAGGCTGTTATGATGAATTACAGCTTTTATTAGAACGAGTAAACTTCAATCCTGTGCAAGATAAACTTTATCTTGTGGGGGATCTTGTGGCGCGTGGCGATAAATCACTTGAATGTCTTCGTTTTGTAAAATCACTTGGAAGTGCGGCACAGACTGTCCTTGGTAATCACGATCTGCATCTAATTGCAACCGCACTGGGTATTAAAAAAGTGAAGCCTCGTGATCGTGTCGATGCTATTTTTAATGCGCCCGATTTTGATGAACTTATTGACTGGTTACGCCATCAACCCTTACTTGTGCATAATGAAAAATTAAACTTCCTGATGGCACATGCAGGCATTTCGCCAGATTGGGATTTGGAAACCGCGAAATCTTGTGCAGCTGAAGTGGAACACATTTTACAGCATGGTGATTTTTATTATCTCATTGAAAATATGTATTCAGAACAACCCAATCGTTGGTCGCCAGATTTGCAGGGCTTAGCACGTCATCGTTACATTATTAATGCGTTCACTCGAATGCGTTTTTGCTATTCAGATCATCGCTTTGATTTTGCCTGTAAATCCTCTTTGAAAGATGCGCCGGCGGAGCTTATACCTTGGTTTAATTTGGATAATCCTCTTTATAAACAGATCCCGATTGTATTTGGGCACTGGGCAAGTTTAGTCGATGAGAATCTCCCTCAAGGTATTTATGCCTTAGATACAGGTTGTGTGTGGAATAATCGAATGACTATGTTGCGTTGGGAAGATAAACAGCTCTTCACACAAAGTGCGGTCAAAAATTACTGTGATTTTTAAGGAAACACTATGCTCTCACTTAATGCTGAATCTTGCGAACTGTTCAATATTCCGTTCTACCAATTCGCCCAGATGAAGAAATTTTGTCCGGAAGATATTCCGGCAATTAAAGCTGATTACAAATTACATTGGGATAACTGGAAAGCGATTATTCAAGAAGTGGCAAAGCAACTTGGCATGCCTTTTGCGAAACCGCATATTGAAAGTTGGACCAATGGCTGGCAGGTTCGCGCGCATTTCTTCGCTTATTTTAAATACGAGTTTAACCAAAATTCTGCAGCTATTTTTTCTGTGCTATTAAATCGTCGCCGACTAAGAGTATGTTTAGATTGGCATTGCTATCGTGCAAATCGCTCACAAATTAATGTGCAACAATATAATCAGTGGCTTGACCAATTTGACTTCAAACAATTTGCCGATTTTGATATTTGGCGAGAAGATGAAAGCGAATATGGTGACTTTCGCCAAGTGAAACAAATTGCTGAAAAAGATCTCTTTTTACGATCAGAGGAAGATTTTTGGTGCATTGGTAAAAGCATTGAAAAAGCTGAACTTCATCAAATTGATCCCGTTTCATTTATCACAAAAACCATTCAACAGTTACAACCGCTTTACGATCGCTGCCATCAATAAAGTGCGGTCATTTCCATTAAATTTTTTCGTCTTGTTTATTTGTTATGCTATCATTACATTAGTTTAACATTTTTAACAATTTTGCTTTTAGGAGTACTTTATGAAAAACGTCGTTATCGTTGGCGGTGGCGCCGGCGGCATAGAGTTAGCGACATTTTTAGGTGACAAATTAGGTCGTAAGAAACAAGCTAAAGTAACGCTTGTTGACCGCAATGCGACCCACTTGTGGAAACCTCTATTACATGAAATTGCAACAGGTGTCATGGATGATGGTATGGATTCTCTGAGCTATCGTGCTCACGGTAAAAACCACCATTTCAGTTTTGAGCAAGGTTCGATCACACGCATTAATCGTGAACAAAAATATGTTGAGCTTGCCCCTGTTTATGGGCAAGAAGGCGATATGCTTGTGGTTGCGCGCCGTATTCCTTATGACTACTTAGTGATTGCAATCGGCAGTAAATCGAATGATTTCAATACAAAAGGCGTCGCCGATAACTGTATTTTCTTAGATAGCTCTGATCAAGCGCTTCGTTTTCAACAAAGAATGTTGGAATTATTCCTTAAATTCTCTGAGAACCGTGCATTAGATGATATCGGTGAAGAAGAGTTTAAACAAAAACTAGTGGATGAAAACAAAGTCAATATTGCGATTGTTGGTGGCGGCGCAACTGGTGTGGAATTAACTGCTGAACTTTATCATGCGACTGAAGACTTATCTTCTTACGGCTACGGTAAAATTGATAATTCTTGCTTGCAAGTCACCTTAGTTGAAGCAGGTCCGCGCTTATTACCTGCTCTACCTGAAAATTTATCTGCGGCAGTATTAGATGAATTGCAAGAAATGGGTGCAAACGTGAAATTAAATACGATGATCACAGAAGCCCAACCTAACACGCTTATCACCAAAGATGGGGAAGAAATCAAAGCTGATCTGATTGTATGGGCGGCAGGTGTTCGCACCTCTACGGTGACGCAGCAATTCGATGGATTAGAGCTCAACCGCATCAATCAATTAGTGGTAAAAGACACTCTTCAAACCACGATGGATGATAGTATTTTTGCCATTGGTGACTGTGCAGCATTAATGCAACCAAACGGTAAATTAGTCCCGCCAAGAGCGCAAGCGGCACACCAAATGGCAAAAGCTTGTGCGAAAAACATCTTTGCACTTTTTGAGCAAAAACCATTAAAAGCATTCAAATATAACGATAAAGGAACCTTGGTTTCTCTTTCAAGCTTTACCGCATTGGGTAGCATTTCAAATAAATTTGGGAAAAACCCACTGACTGTTCAAGGTAAATTTGCACAGTTTGCGTATGTGTCTTTATATCGTATGCATCAACATGCTTTGCATGGATGTATTAAGATTGGCTTGATTATTTTAGTGGATAAACTTAACCACTATTTAAAACCAAGATTGAAATTACATTAATGCAAAAGTGCGGTTAAATTTAACCGCACTTTTTTATTTCTTAAACCAGTTGATTGTTACGCTCATAGGCATAAAGTGTATTAAACATCAGCATGGCAACCGTCATTGGCCCTACTCCACCCGGTACTGGTGTAATATAAGCCGCTTTTTGTATCGCCACATCATATTCCACATCGCCCACTAATTTACCATTGATACGGTTAATCCCCACATCAATGACTGTTGCCCCTTCTTTAATCCAATCGCCTGGAATAAAACGAGGCTTGCCCACAGCCACGACTAAAACATCCGCCTGACGAATATGATGCTCTAAATCTTTGGTAAAACGGTGTGTCACCGTGACAGTAGCACCAGCCAACAACAGTTCAAGTGACATCGGGCGTCCCACAATATTTGATGCACCAACGATCACCGCATGCTTACCGTGTAAATCAATGCCCGTGGTTTCTAATAATTTCATCACGCCATAAGGGGTGCAAGCACGTAAAGTTGGAATACGCTGACATAAACGCCCCACATTATAAGGGTGGAAACCATCCACATCTTTTTCAGGACTAATACGCTCAATCACTGATGTGCTATTAATTTGTTCAGGCAATGGAAGTTGCACGAGAATACCATCAATCGTTTCATCCGCATTCAATTGATCTATCAGTTGCAGTAGTTCTGCTTCCGAAGTGGTTTCAGGTAAATCATAAGATTTTGAAACCATCCCGATTTCCTCACAACTTTTTCGTTTACTGCCTACATAGACTTGAGAAGCGGGATCTGCACCCACTAAAATTACCGCAAGTCCTGGTGCACGTTTACCTTGAGCACGATAATGTTCAATTTTATTGGCAACATCCGATTTGATTTTTTTTGATAGTTCAGTACCTGAAATAATTTGAGCGGTCATGCGTTTTTCCTCAAGATAGCATTAAGTAAACGTTTGCTATTTTAACTGACAACGTTTTATTTTACAAAGACAACAAAAGTGCGGTTGAAAAACTGGAATAATTTTGAGCAATTGAAAGAGGAATCTAAAAAATTAATTGACTGAAAAGAAAAGCTCACTATAATTGTGCTCAATCGTCGGCGAGTAGCGCAGCTTGGTAGCGCAACTGGTTTGGGACCAGTGGGTCGTAGGTTCAAATCCTATCTCGCCGACCACTTCTTTTATATTTCCCTCGAAATTCCATACAAAAGATGTAACCCTTAAAATGCGCCCTTAGCTCAGCTGGATAGAGCAACGCCCTTCTAAGGCGTGGGTCAAAGGTTCGAATCCTTTAGGGCGTGCCATTATATACATTCGCAAAAAACCAAATCACCTAATAAAATCATAAGCCATTGTTTTACAATGTAAATCTTTGTAAATTTTCACGTTAAAACATTTACCAAATTATTTCATACCAGTATTATTCATTTCGTTTCATACCAAATGAAACTTTTATGATATTTCGGATATTTTTTTAAAGGAATTAAACCTAATGAAAAAAACATTATTATTTGTATGTTTATTTGGAAGTGCATCTCTTGCTTTTGCAGAAGATACCGCTACAAAAACTGAAGTTTATACTCAAGTAGGAAGACTCGACGAGCGTATTACTGAAACTCGTTCAGTTCTTGATAATCGAATTACAAATGAGCGTAAAGAACTTGACGATCGCATCACGGGTGTCGATGTTCGACTTAATCAAACGGACAAAAATTTAAATGATCGTATTAATGAAACAGATAAAAATCTCAACAACCGCATTAATGACGAAGTGGGGCGTTTAGATAAAGATATCACAGAAAATCGCCGAGCATTAGATGAACGTATTACGAATACTCAAACAGAAATTGATAATCGTGTAACAACTGAAGTGGGACGTCTTGATGATCGTATCACCAATGCTCAGAAAGATTTAAATAATCGTATTACTGGCGTTGATGAACGTTTAAACCAAACGGATAAAAATCTAAATAATCGCATCAATGATGAAGTGGGTCGTTTAGATGGTCGCATTACTGAAGATCGCCGAGCACTGGATGAAAGAATTACTGAAAATCGCAAAGATTTAGATAATCGTATTACGGAGAATCGCAAAGATTTAGATGAACGAATTACAGAGAATCGTAAGGATTTAGATAATCGTATCACGGGTGTAGAAGAGCGAGTTAGGGATACCCAAAAAAATCTAAATAACCTAGATAACCAAGTAAAAAATAATACAAACAATATTCAAACGAACAGAACTGATATCGATGATCTAAAAAATAGAATCAGCCATAATTCATCAAGTAATACTCAAAACACCAAAGCACTTGCTGATAAAGTAAACAATAACGTGCAAAATATTGCGAATAACGCTTCACGTTTAGATCACTTATCAAATCAAGTGATGACAAATACAAAAGAGATTTCTGATTTACGCTCTGAAATGACACGTTCTACTGAATCATTACGCTCAGATTTGAAACACAACGTGAAAAAATTACGCGCAGGTATTTCAAGTGCCATTGCATTAACACAAGTACCTCAAGCTATTACCTCTGGGGAAAGCGTGCTTGGTGTAGGTGCAGGAACTTTCCGTAATGAAAGTGCACTAGCAGTCGGTTATTCTCGTGCATCTGATAATGGTAAACTGCTATTTAAAGTAGGCGGTACTGCAAGTAGCCGTGGTGATTTTGGTGCGGGTGCAGGTGTTGGAATACGTTGGCGCTAACTAAATACTCGTATAAATAACAAAAGCACGCTTAATGCGTGCTTTTTTATATCCATAAAATATCGGAATCTA